>PFUQ01000059.1:12287-12429 GCA_002790175.1 Flavobacteriales bacterium CG_4_9_14_3_um_filter_32_8 | reverse complement strand
GGTTTACAAGGTATAACTGAAAAAAGGACAAGAGAATGGTTAGGAAAATGGATTGCAAATTCTGGAGAATTTATTGCTTCTGGTGATGCAGATGCTCAAGCAATATTTGCTGAATTTAATAGTATTCCAATGCCACCTCAAG
>PFUQ01000059.1:0-12273 GCA_002790175.1 Flavobacteriales bacterium CG_4_9_14_3_um_filter_32_8 | reverse complement strand
GAAATTGATGCTATTTTGGAGTACATCAAAAATCCTACTGCTGGAGAGCCTGTTGTGGCAGATGCTGCACCCACCGATCAAACTAATGTTGTTGTAGAACCAGACAATTCAATTCTATTGTATGTGTTAGGGGTATTGTTTCTATTGCTCCTCATATTAGTGATTGTACTTGTTCGACTTAAAATAGCAACCCAAAAATCTCTTGCAAAAGATGAAGGAAAAGTATATAACGGTCCAGATTCTGTAATAGGCGATATTAAAGCTATCATTAAAAAGAATCCTAAGTTAATGGTTGTTTTTATTATCATTTTTATTTTCGGTGGATTAGTTAGCTTAATGGATGGGGCTTTTCAAATAGGCGTTCATCAAGGTTATAAACCTGAGCAACCTATTAAATTTTCGCATCAAATTCATGCTGGTTTAGACAAAATAGATTGTAATTATTGCCATTCTAGTGCTCGTCATAGTAAAACATCAGGAATTCCTTCTTTAAATGTTTGTATGAACTGCCATAAAGCCATTGACGGTTCTAATGGTAAAACATTTATGTACAATGGAACGGAATATTCTATGACAGAAGAAATTCAAAAATTATATGATTTTCTTGATTACAATAAAGATACTCAAATTTATGGTAACCATCCAAAACCTGTAAAATGGATTAAAGTACATAATTTACCTGAACACGTTTTCTTTAGTCACGAACAACATGTTACTGCTGGTAAACAACAATGCCAGGCTTGTCATGGGCTTGTACAAGAAATGGATGTCGTTGCACAAGATGCCCAATTAACTATGAAATGGTGTATTGAATGTCATAAAGCAACTGCAGTTGCTACAGAAGGTAATGGTTATTATGATGATATGCATGCTAGAATGACTCCTGAGTTTAAAGAAAAAGTACTTGCCGATGGTAAATTAACTGTGGATGAAATTGGTGGTTGGGAATGTGCAAAATGTCATTATTAAAATAGTTAAAAATTAAGCTTTAAAATAAGATATGGCTAATTCAAAAAAATACTGGAAAGGTTTAGAACAATTAAATGAGGCTCCTCAGTTTTTAGAAGCTAGTAAAAATGAATTTCCAGAAGAAATACCAGTAGATGAATTTTTAGGTGATAAAAATTCTTTAGAAAGTTCTTCAACTACTAGAAGAGATTTTCTTAAATATTTAGGATTTGGTGTTGCTGCAGCTTCATTAGCATCCTGTGAATCTCCCGTTACAAAAGCAATTCCTTACCTTAATAAACCAGAAGAAATTACACCAGGCAAAGCAAATTACTATGCCTCAACCTATTTTGATGGTAATGATTATGCTCCAATATTAGTTAAAACTAGAGAAGGTCGTCCAATTCATATTGTTGGTAACACACAATCTTCCTTAACAAAAGGAGCAGTAAATGCGAGAGTTAACTCTTCTGTTCTTTCCTTGTATGATGGAAATCGTTTAAAAGAGCCAATGATTAATGCTGTGGCATCAGATTGGGCAACCATTGATGCTGCTATCATTAAAGATTTACAAAATTCGACTAACATTAAAATACTATCAAGTACCATTATTAGCCCTTCTTTTACAACAATAATTAGCGAATTTATTGGAAAAAAAGAATTAGATGAAAAAGGAAATATAAGAGGTTATAATGCTAGTAATTGGGTTCGATATGACGCAATTTCTTACTCTGGAATCATAGAGGCAAATGTAGAGTCTTTTGGGCAAAATCTTTGTATTCCTACTTATAACTTCAAAAAAGCAAAAACCATAGTGAGTGTTGGTGCTGATTTTATGGGTAATTGGTTAGATGCATTAATGTATGTAAACGATTATGCACAAACTAGAAAACCAGAAAACGATTGGATGTCAAAACATTTTCAGTTCGAAGCCAACATGTCTTTATCTGGGTCTAATGCTGATGTGAGAACTCCAGTAAAGCCTTCCGAATATGGAGCAATTGTGGCTGGCATTTATAAAGCAATTGGTGGTAATATTAATGCTCCAAAAACTGCTTATGATAATCAAATCAAAAAAGTTGCTAAAGCATTATTAGCAACTAAAGGAGAATCAATAGTTATTTGTGGCTCTAATGATAAAAATGTACAAGTTCTAGTGAATGCAATAAACAACTTACTAGGCAATTATGGTAATACAATAAGTTTTGATAAAAGTTCGAATACAAAACTAGGATTGGATAGCAGAGTTGCTGAATTAGTTGCCGATATGAATGCAGGTAAAGTCGATGCTATATTAATTTATGGGATTGACCCTGTATTTACTATGGGAGATGAATTTAAAGCTGCTTTAGGAAAAGTTAAAACAACTATTTCTTTTGCTTCAAAAATGAACGATACAGCCGCAGCTTGTAAATACGTTTGTCCAACTCATCATCAATTGGAATCTTGGAGTGATGCAAATCCAGTAACAGGATATTATTCTTTAGGTCAACCAACAATTTCTCCATTATTTAATACTCGACAAGCTGAGGAAAGTATCTTAGTATGGGCAGGAAATAAAACTACCTACTACGATTATATTAAACAGTTTTGGGAGAAATTTATTTTTCCTCAGCAATCAGCTAGTTTATTTTTTACAGATTTTTGGAATAAATCTTTAGAATCTGGTGTGGTTGAAATTCCTTTAAATCCTATTATCAGTGTTGAAAATTTTGTATTCAATGGAGATGTTGCAAAAGCTGTATCTGCAATTGCAGCTATCAAAGGTGGTGAATTAGAAATTGAATTAACACAAAATATTGCAATAGGAGATGGAGTAGGTGCTGATAATCCTTGGTTACAAGAATTGCCCGATCCGATTACAAAAATAACTTGGGACAATTATGTAACCATGAATCCATCCGAAATGGAGGCAAAAGGATACAACACCCATTTTGGACAAGAAGAAGCCATGAATGTTGTAAATGTTACTGTAAATGGAAAAACAGTAAATAATTTACCAGTAATTGCTCAGCCTGGTCAAGCAAAAGGAACTATTGGCTTGGCTTTAGGTTATGGTAAAAAAGTTGGAAATATAGCCGAGCTTGTTGGTAAAAACGCATACCCATTAGTGGCTTCTACTAAAGATGGAATTTCTTATTATGGAGCGGCTACTTTAACTAATGTTGAAACAACAGAACCTTATCATATTGCTTGTACACAAGTACAACACACCATAATGGGTAGAGAAGCAATTGTTAGAGAAACAACCATTGATGTATATAAAGAAGGAAATAAAGAAGAATTTAATCCAACCCCTGTAATTGAAGTTAGCGAAGGTGGTAAATTGGTTGAAAAAGAACTAAAAGCATTCAATCTTTGGGGTGATCAACCAGTAGAAAATATTGGTCACCGATGGGGAATGTCAATAGATTTAAATACATGCACAGGTTGTAGTGCTTGTGTTACTTCATGTATTGCCGAAAATAACATTGCAGTTATTGGAAAAGATGAAGTAAGAAGAGCAAGAACGATGCATTGGATGAGAATAGACAGATATTACGCAAGTACTTACCAGAATGTTGGAGATATTGAGGGAACTTTAGAAAAAACAAAAGAAGCTACTGGAAAAGGAACAACATTTTCTTATCAAGAAATGGAATCTCCCGCAGATAACCCAATGGTTATTCATCAGCCAATGATGTGCCAACATTGTAATCATGCTGGATGCGAAACTGTTTGTCCAGTTGCCGCAACAACTCATAGCAACGAAGGATTAAATATGATGGCATATAACCGTTGTATTGGAACAAGATATTGTGCCAACAACTGTGCGTATAAAGTAAGAAGGTTTAACTGGTATAATTACACAGCTTATAAATTATTTACAGATTTTAATCCATCACAAGATGATTTAGGAAGAATGGTTTTGAACCCTGATGTAGTTGTTAGAACAAGAGGGGTAATGGAAAAATGTAGTTTATGTGTTCAACGAATTCAAGCAGGGAAATTAGAAGCAAAAAAAGCAGGATCAAAAGTTGTGGATGGTTCAATTCAAACAGCTTGTTCATCTTCTTGCCCTACTAATGCAATTACATTTGGAGATCTTAATGATACCAAAAGTAGTGTGAGATTAAACATGGAAAATGACAGAGCTTTTAGAGTAATAGAAGAAAAAGGACAAGAACCTAATATCTATTATCAAACTAAAGTGAGAAATTTAACAACTGAAGAAGCTTAATAAGTTTTATTAAAAGTATAAAATAATGCATAAAGAAGCAGCAATTAGAGAACCATTAATTTTAGGAGACGATGTTACTTACAGCAAGATAACAAATGATGTTTTACATGCCATAGAACATGAACCTACAAAATTATGGAAAGTGTTAATGACCATAGCTACAATAGTCGCTATATGGGGTGTTTGTAGTATCTTATATTTAATAGGAGTTGGAATTGGAACATGGGGATTAAACAACACCATGGGTTGGGCGTGGGACATCACCAACTTTGTGTGGTGGGTTGGAATTGGACATGCAGGAACATTAATTTCTGCAGTATTATTATTATTCCGTCAAAAATGGAGAATGGCAATTAATAGGCCAGCAGAAGCAATGACGATTTTTGCCGTATTTATGGCTGGTACTTTTCCAATGATTCATATGGGTAGAATTTGGATGTCTTATTGGGTATTTCCATTGCCTAACCAATTTGGTTCATTATGGGTAAATTTTAATTCTCCGCTTTTATGGGATGTATTTGCTATTAGTACTTATCTATCAGTTTCATTGGTTTTTTGGTACATCGGGTTAATTCCAGATTTTGCTACCATTCGAGACCGTGCTAAAAAGCCAGTGCCTAAATTAATGTATGCACTTTTAAGCTTTGGATGGACAGGTAATGCAAAAGCTTGGCAACGATTTGAAGAAGTTTCATTAGTATTAGCTGGACTTGCAACACCTTTAGTTTTTTCTGTACATTCTATTGTATCTATGGACTTTGCCACATCTATCGTTCCGGGATGGCATAGTACTATATTTCCGCCATATTTTGTGGCGGGTGCAGTTTTTTCTGGATTTGCTATGGTTCAGACTTTGATGCTCATCGCTAGAAAAGCAATGCGTTTAGAATATATAATAACTGTGAAGCATATCGAATATATGAATCTTGTTATTATTGTAACAGGTGGTATTGTTGGAGTTGCTTATGCAACCGAATTTTTTATTGGATGGTACACTGGAGTTAAATACGAAAGTTATGTTTACATGTCGGCTGGTGCAGCAACAGGTCCTTACGCATGGGCATTTTGGTCATTAATTTTCTGTAACTTTATTACTCCTGCTACCTTGTGGTTTAAAAAAGTTAGAACAAGTTTAGTATTAACTTTTATCATATCAATTATTATCAATATTGGAATGTGGTTTGAACGTTTTGATATCATTGTTACTTGTCTTAGTCGTGATTACTTACCTTCCACATGGAGAATGTTTTTCCCAACTTTTGTTGATTTAGGAGTTTATATCGGTACACTTGGTATTTTCTCAGTTTTTTATTTATTATTCTTAAAATACTTTCCAGTTTTAGCTTTCAATGAAGTAAAAACTATTTTGAAATCTTCTGGAGAAAAATATAAAAATATGAGTGATGAAGAATTTAAAGCTCTTCACCCAGTATTTAAAAAAGACATAAAATAATTTTAGAATAGTTGTAATGATGACAGATAAAAAAATATATGCAATTTATGATGATGATTATGTGCTTTTAGAAAGTGCAAAACATTTAGTTGCTAACGGAATTCATATCAGGGATGTTTTTTCTCCATTTCCTATACATGGTTTAGATCCAGTAATCGGACTAAAAAGAACAAGAATAGCTATTACAGCTTTTATCTATGGAATGATTGGGGTTTCATTAGCACTTTTAGGATTGTGGTATATGATGATTTTTGATTGGCCATTAAATATTGGTGGTAAACCAAACTTTTCACTTTTCACCAACATACCTTCATTTGTGCCAGTTACATTTGAGTTTGGTGTTTTGTGTGCTGCTCATGGAATGGCAATTACTTATTTACTCAGAAATTGGACTTTGCCTGGTGTTATAGCTAGAAATCCTTATCCAAGAACAACTGATGATCGATTTGTTTTAGAGATTCATCCCTCAGATAGTAAGTTAAGTAAAAATGAAATAATTGCATTAATTGACGAAACATGTGTTTTGGAAATTGATGAAAAATAATTTAATACAATAAAAAATACTCAGATGAAAAGAAAGTATTTAAATTCATTATCAAAATTAGCATTAATTGCAGTTGTATTTTCTTTTACTTCATGTAGAGAAAAAGGTGGATTAGCTAGTGAGTATATGCCAGACATGTTTCGTTCTCCATCAGTAGAAGCTTATGTAGATTATGGAGAATTAAGAGGGAAACAAGGCAACGATGCTATTCGTTATGCTATGTCTGCTAGAATTCCTGTTAAAGGAACTATTCCAAGAGGATTTACTCCATATCCTTACGAAAACTCTATTGCAGGAGAAGCAGCAGCAGCAGCAAATTTAAAAAGCCCATTTCCAATGACTGAAAAAACAATTAATGAAGGAAAAATCCTTTTTGGTATGTTCTGCGTTCATTGTCATGGAACAACAGGACAAGGCGATGGTTCTCTTGTTCAAAATGGAAAATTTCCCCCACTTCCTGTGAAATTTGCACCTGGCTTAGATATCCCTGAAGGAAGAATGTTTCATTCCATCACTTATGGCAGAAACTTAATGGGTTCACATGCATCTCAATTAAATAAAGAAGAAAGGTGGTTGCTAATACATTATATCAGAGGAAGTTTTATGGGATTAAATCCTAATTCATCAGTAACGGATACTGCAAATGTTGATACTGCCAACGTAGTTATTGATGTAGCTAAAACACAAGAAAAAGTTATTAAAAAATAATATTATTTCAATTATGGAATATACACTATCAAATAAAGTAAAATTAACTACTGTTATATTAATTGTAGTTGGAGTAATCTCTTTAGGTATCGGAATATTTACCAATCAAGAACACACTGACCAACGTTTGTGGGCTAATTTATTAGTAAATGGGTATTTCTTTTTTACGATTTCATTGGCTGCTGTATTTTTTTTGTCGTTACAATATGTTGCGGAAATGGCTTGGGGAGTTACCACCCAAAGAATATTTCAAGCAATAATGACTTTTATGCCAATTGGAGCTTTAATGTTGTTAGTAGTTTTAATAGCAAGTTCTTTGCACATGACTCATCTTTATCATTGGATGGTAGTTGGTATTACTGACCCAGCAAGCCCAGAATATGATCAGGTAATTACTGGAAAATCTGCTTATTTAAATCTGCCTTTTTTTTGGATTAGAGCAATTTTATTTTTAGGAGTTTGGTTGTTTTTTGCCAATTGGTTTAGAAAAAAATCTTTAAAAGAAGATCAATTAGATTTATCCCAAATTAGTGATGGAGTTTCTCCTATTTACAGAAAAAGTATAGTTATGGGGATTTTGTTTATTGTGTTTTTCGCCTATTCGTCAACAGCCTCTGCTTGGGATTGGATGATGTCGTTAGATGTTCATTGGTTTAGCACTTTATTTGGATGGTATGCTTTTTCAGGTATGTGGATTTCATGTATGATTGTGGCAGTTGTTTTAGTGCTATATTTAAAGAGTAAAGATTTATTAAAAGACGTTAATAGTAGCCATATTCATGATTTAGTAAAGTGGATGTTTGCCATAAGCATGTTATGGTCTTACTTGTGGTTTGCACAATTTATGTTAATATGGTATGCCAATGTTCCTGAAGAAACAACATATTACGTAACTAGATTAGAAAATTATAAATTATTGTATTTAGGAACATTTTTCATCAATTTCCTTTTACCATTTTTTGTGCTAATGGCAAGAGATGCCAAAAGAAACGTAGTATTTATATTACCAGTAGCCTTAATCTTATTTTTTACGCATTTTATTGATGTATTGGTTATGGTTTTACCTGCAACTATGCACGAACATGGTCAGCTAGGTTTTATGGAAATAGGAATGTTCTTAACATTTTTAGGAATATTTATTTTTACTGTGTTAAAATCTTTATCAAAAGCACCTTTAGCAGTAAAAAATCATCCTATGTATGACGAAAGTGTACACCTTCATATATAGTGGAACTTTGTAGTCCAGAGCTATCGAGATTGCTTAGTTTATCTGCGATGCTACTTCGTGGTCAATTTTGTGCTGTACCAAATTATGTAAATTTTTTCGAAAAGCTATTTGGTTTCAGCATATCAAGTTATTTTTAATAATTTTAGCATTTAATAAAGATTGATTTTTATGGAACAATGTTTAGGCAATTGTGTTACCTGTTTAAAAGCCAACTTTTCTTTATTTAAAGGATTAAGTGATGAAGATCTCGCTATTGTGAATAATGGAAGAACAAAGTTGTTTTTTGATAAAGGAGATTTTTTATACAAAGAAGGGGTAACTCCAAATGGATTATTATGCCTTACTGAAGGAAAAGTTAAACTATCTAGAACAGGTAAAATTGAAAATGAATTTATTGTTGGCTTACATAAACCAGTAGATTTTATTGGTTTTGATGATTTAATGGGAAATCGGAATTATAGCTCTTCTGCTATTGCGATTGAACCAGTTGCTTTATGTCTAATTAAAAAAGAACATCTTTTTAAAGTGATAAAAAAAAATCCAGAATTTGCTTTTAAAATAATTCAAGAATTATCAGAACAGGTAGAAAGTTTCAAAGAAAGATTACTCAATTTAACGCAAAAACAAATAGAAGAACGTTTGGCTTTTGCATTAAATGAATTAATAGAATTTTTTGGTTTTGAAAAAGATGGGAAAACATTGGCTATTCAAATTAAAAGAAGAGAAATTGCCGCAATTTCCAATATGAATACTGCAAATGTGATAAGAACATTGTCAAAGTTTAAGAAAGATAAAATAATTGATACGGAAAAGAAGAGCATCTTAATTTTAGATAGAAATAAACTTACTCGTCTTTTGTGAGTTTGAAATTAAAATTTACTTAATTATATATTTTTTGTTTTAGATTTGTAATAATACAATTAAAATATTATTTTCGAAGTCTTAAAAATATGTTATAAAACACAATAAGATGGATGATGAAGAGCACTCATGAAGGCAATTACAAAAATCAATGTTTCCGTATAATCTTAAAAAATTTAATTTAGATTAATAATACAAAGTTTTTTAATTATGATAACTACAATTATAGTATTAATAATTTTATTAGCCATAATAACTGGTGTACAGTTTTTAAAAATTGCAGAACTAGGAGCTAAAAATCGGGGAGAATTGATTTATGAGATAACAGAAAAGGATTCGAAAGGTCAATCGTTGATGGTATTTATTTTTCTATTTGCCTACATGGGATTTTTTGCTTGGCAAATATGGGCATGGGGAGGTTGGCTTCTGCCAGTTTCTGCATCTAAACATGGCGTAGGTATAGATTTTTTAATGAATTTAACATTATGGATAATAACTCCAGTATTTATAATTACTCATGTTTTTTTATGTTGGTTTGCCTACAAATTTGCGTTTAGTTCTAAAAGAAAAGCACTATTTTTTACCCACAGCAACAGATTAGAATTAATTTGGACTACAGTTCCATCAATTGCATTAACAGTTCTTATTTTGATGGGATTAACGAATTGGAATTCAACAATGACACCTGTTCCTGAAGAAACTGATCATATATTAATTGAATTAACAGGACAACAATTTACTTGGACAGCAAGGTATGCTGGAAAAGATAAAGTACTAGGTCGCTCACAGGTAACATTAATTGAAGGAACTAATGCAACTGGAGTTGATACATCTGATGTTAATACTAAAGATGATAAACTCCTTAAAGGCGAATTTCATTTGCCTGTAAATGTACCTGTACAATTTGTGTTCCGTTCATTAGATGTAATTCATAGTGCCTACATGCCTCACTTTAGAGCTCAAATGAATTGTGTTCCTGGACTTAGAACGCAATTCAACTTTGTTCCAACAATAACAACTGCCGAAATGAGAAAGATTACCAAAAATGAAAAATTTAATTATATCTTATTGTGTAATAAAATTTGTGGTGCTGCTCATTACAATATGCAAATGGATATCATCGTAGAAAGTCAGCAAGATTATGATAAATGGTTGGCAGAACAAAAAGAATTTAAACAATAAAATTATAGTTTAAGAACATTACTTAATTAAGCATAGAATGAGTACACATCATCATCAAAAAGAGGATTTTTTATTTAAGTACATCTTTAGTACTGATCATAAAATGATTTCCAAACAGTTTTTGATAACTGGGTTTTTAATGGGTTTTATTGGGTTGGCAATGTCAACCCTTTTTAGATTGCAATTAGGGTGGCCAGGTGAAAGTTTTAAAATAGTAGATTTATTATTGGGAAGTTGGGCAGAAAATGGTGTTATCGCTCCTGATAAATATTTGTCGTTGGTTACCATGCACGGAACAATCATGGTGTTTTTTATGTTAACCGCTGGGTTAAGTGGAACTTTTAGTAATCTTCTTATTCCCCTTCAAATTGGAGCAAGAGATATGGCTTCAGGATTTTTAAATATGTTATCTTATTGGTTTTTCTTCATTTCCTCTATCATAATGCTTATATCTTTGTTTGTTGAAGGAGGTGCTGCATCTGCTGGTTGGACCATTTACCCACCATTAAGTGCTTTACCACAAGCAATACCAGGGTCTGGTTTAGGAATGACCTTATGGCTAATTGCCATGGCAATTTTTATTGTATCGTCACTTTTAGGAAGCTTAAATTATATTGTTACCGTATTAAATTTGCGAACAAAAGGAATGTCAATGACCAAACTTCCTTTAACCATTTGGGCATTTTTTTTAACTGCCGTTATTGGTGTAGTTTCTTTTCCAGTGTTATTATCAGCAGCTCTTTTACTTGTCTTTGATAGAAGTTTTGGAACAAGTTTTTATCTATCAGATATTTATGTTGGAGGTCAAGTTCTAGAACATTCAGGCGGAAGCCCAATATTATTCGAACATCTATTTTGGTTTTTGGGTCACCCTGAGGTTTACATCGTATTGTTGCCTGCACTAGGAATTACTTCAGAAATTATTTCTACCATGAGTAGAAAACCTATTTTTGGCTATCGTGCAATGATTGGTTCGATGATGGCAATTGCATTTCTTTCATGTATTGTTTGGGGGCACCATATGTTTGTAACTGGAATGAATCCATTCTTAGGTGCAGTATTTACCTTTACGACACTATTAATTGCAATCCCATCGGCAGTTAAGGTGTTTAATTATCTTACCACCTTATGGAAAGGAAATATTAAATTTTCTCCAGCAGTTTTGTTTAGTATAGGGTTAGTGTCAACATTTATCACAGGAGGTGTAACTGGTTTAGTATTGGGTGATTCCGCATTAGATATCAATGTACATGATACTTATTTTGTTGTTGGTCACTTTCATATTGTAATGGGATTATCTGCAATTTTTGGGATGTTTGCTGGAGTTTACCATTGGTTTCCGAAAATATTTGGTCGCATGATGAATAATAAATTAGGCTACTTGCATTTTTGGCTAACAATTGTTTGTTCGTATGGTATTTTTTTTCCTATGCACTTTTTAGGATTAGCTGGAGTACCAAGAAGATATTATACGAATTCTGAATTTCCTCTTTTTGATAACATGATAGACATCAACCAATTTATCAGCACATTTGCTATCATTGCATTTTTCGCACAATTAATATTCTTTTTTAATTTTGTTTATAGTGCTTTAAAAGGACCAAAAGCTCCACAAAACCCATGGAAAGGAAATGCATTAGAATGGACTGCTCCTGTAGAGCATATTCACGGAAATTGGTATGGCGAAATACCCACTGTTTATCGATGGCCTTATGATTATAGTAAGGTTGATGAAAATGGAGAATATATTTCAGGTGACGATTATATTCCACAAAATGTTCCGTTAGGCGAAAATGAAAAAGAAGAAACACATTAAGAAATAACATGACTACGGTTGTAATCGAAAATAGCAATTATAAAGAAGAACTTCGTCAGAAAACCTCTAAACCCTTATTATGGATTGCCCTGATAAGTATAATTATGTTTTTTAGCGGTTTAACAAGTGCTGTTATTGTTAGTCAGGGTGGAGGTGGCTTCATTAATATCAAATTGCCTTTTGCTTTTACCATTAGCACCATAATAATAGTGTTGAGTAGTGCAACTTTTTATTATGGACTTTTTTCTATTAAAAAAGGAAAAATTGAAGCCGCAAAAATAAGTATTTCGCTTACTTTACTATTGGGATTATT
>PFUQ01000028.1 GCA_002790175.1 Flavobacteriales bacterium CG_4_9_14_3_um_filter_32_8 | reverse complement strand
AAATCTACAATAAAATTCCCAATTACTCTTTGTCTGTCAAAATCTATTTTATGAAACCCGCCTTTGGTTACTTGCATCCAAAATAATACTTCTGGTAGGTTTCGAGCTTGCCTTAGTTCTTTTGCTCGTTGCTTTAAATTAGGATTGTATGGGAGTCCTAATATTGGGGCAAATTTAATTTGAGTTTGGTTTATCATTAGTGTTTGGTCTAGTTCTGACGCATTATTCTGCGGATGAGTAGTAAGTGCCACCCCGCCCGTTGGGCACCCCTCCAGAGGAGGATTGACCACCCCGCCCGTTGGGCACCCCTCCAGAGGAGGGGAATTTACAAAACGAGGCTTTACCACTACATTATCTCCGTCAATTGGATATTGCGTTATATAATTTTCAACAACTGGACTTTCCAATAAATGAATTTGGCGTATTGCTCCGCCCAATTTTACCAATTGCCAAAAAGAGTTTGTGTCTTTTGGATAGCTGTAATAATTCTATCCTCTTCTTCTTTCCAATAAAATCATCATCATTAAACTAAGCATAATACGTTCGTTGCTGTCTTCACCTAGCTCACCCAATTTGGTTATTTCAAATTTCCTTCCAAAAAAAGAAGGCAATTTTTTTAATCTTACTATTGGTTCGTTTTTATTATTAGCAACGATATAGGATGGGTTAAAAAAATAACCTGTAAATAAACCCAACACAGGAACTTCTCCCAACAGCGAATCAAAAACTTTAGTCCAAGCATTTTCTTCGTTAATGGCATATTGCTTTTCTTGCTTATTATCTATTATTTCGTAGGTAGCTTTCCATAAAGAACGCCAACCTTTCCTGGCAATTTTACCAAACTCAATTCCTTGTTCATCCGAAAAAGTATAGGCTGCAGAAAAATCTAACCACCTATCGGCTTTTATTTTATAATTTACCTTGCTTTTTGTTTCATCGTTGTAAATATTGATGTCTTCTTTGAGTTTAAACATTTTCTGTTTCACATAAGCAATGGTATTTCTATTGGCATCTTTTGCTACAAAATCGTTAGAAAAAGTAGTGATGTTAAATTGAAAGTTAACAGGATAATTAATATTTTTCATTGTGGTTTGGTTTTATTCTTAATATACAAGTAAATGTAAAATAAAAAGTGGTAATAAAAACTATTTTAACAAGCTATTAAAAAAGTTCAATATTCAATTTTATCCTCTTTTGATTCCCAATTTTGAAAAGCTTTTAGTGCTTCGTTTCGCATCATTTGGATGGTTGGGATAACTCTTTCTTGATAAGGTTTTTCTATTTCGTTATAGATGAAAGAATCATCGAAGCCAATATTTTTTGCATCAGTTTTATTGTTAGCAAAATATATTTTAGATAACCTCGCCCAATAAATGGCACCTAAACACATCGGACAAGGCTCGCAAGAAGTATATATTTCACAATCACTTAAATCGAACGATTTTAATTGAGCAGCTGCTTCTCGAATGGCATTTACTTCTGCGTGAGCAGTTGGGTCGTTATTGGTTGTAACTCGATTTACACCTCGGGCAATTATTTTTCCATCTTTCACAATAACAGCTCCAAAAGGACCTCCATTGTTTTTTACATTTTCAATGGAAATTTTGATAGCCTCAAGCATAAATGGATTCTGTTCCATCTCATTCATTAGTTCAATCCTCTATTTTCTAAAAGTGCATCAATAGTTGGCTCTTGTCCTCTAAAATTTTTGTATAAAATCATCGGATCGTCAGTTCCACCTTTAGAAAGAACTTGTTCTCTAAAAAGTTTTGCTTTTTCGGGGTTAAAAATATCTCCAGTTTCTTTAAAAGCTTGAAACGCATCAGCATCAAGTACCGCAGCCCAAATATAGGCGTAGTAACCAGCAGAATAACCCCCGCTAAAAATATGGTTAAAATAACCACTTTTGTAACGAGGTAAAATTTCATCAATTAATCCAATTTCATCCATTGCTTTCTTTTCGAAATCAGCAGGATTTTGTAATTCTGAAGTTGTTAAGGTGTGCCATTTTAAATCTAGTATAGCAGCAGCCAAATATTCTGTAGTCATAAATCCTTGGTTAAATTTACGAGAGTCTTGTAATTTTTTCATTAAGGCATCAGGAATAACTTCTCCTGTGATGTAATGTTTGGCGTACATTTTTAATACTTCTGGCTCTCCAGCCCAATGTTCCATTACCTGCGAAGGTAGTTCTACAAAATCTCGTGGCACCGCTGTTCCAGATAATTTATTGTAGGTAGAATTGGAAAGTAACCCATGCAATCCGTGACCAATTTCATGATACATGGTTTCTACTTCTTCAAAAGTTAAAAGAGCTGGTTTATCAGCAGTTGGTTTTGTGAAATTTAAAACATTTGTAATAATTGGAGTTACCATTTCTCCTTCTTTATACGATTGTTTACGATACGAACTCATCCATGCTCCACTACGTTTACTATCTCTAGGATGAAAATCCATAAATAAAATTCCAATGTGTTTGCCATTACTTTCTTGTACTTCAAAAGCGAGTGCATCGGGATGAGGAGTAGGAATGTCTTTTCTTTCAATAAATTTAATGTGATATAAATTACCAATTACCTCGAACAAACCTTTGCGAACATTATTCAGTTCAAAATAAGGTCTCAATTCTTCTTCATCCAAATCGTATTTTGCTTTACGAACTTTTTCGGAATAATACCACCAATCCCAAGAGGTTAATTTAAAATTACCACCTTCTGCATCAATCATCTTTTGCATTTCAGCCACTTCTTGTTTTGCTATAGGCAAGGATCTATTCCATAAATTCATTAAGAGTTCATTTGCTGCTTCAGGAGTTTTAGCCATATTGTCTTCCAAAATGTAATCAGCCCAAGTTTTATAACCTAATAAGTTGGCTTTTTTAACACGTAAAGAAGCAATTTTAGCAGCATTGGAGTTGTTATCAAATTCATCGCCAGTATTGCCACGATTCATCCAAGCGGTATAGACTTTTTCTCTTAATGCTCTATTTTGGGCATATTGTAAAACAGGAATCCAACTTGATTTATGCAAAGTAACTAACCATTTTCCTTCTTGTCCTGCATTTTTAGCATCTAATGCCATGGCGTCTTTTATCGATTGAGGTATTCCGGCTAACTCCTTTTCACTTGCAATAAAATGTTTCCAGTTATTATCACCTTTTAAGGTGTTTTCTCCAAATTGAAGAGCTAACAAACTCAATTCTTTATTTATTGCTCTTAATTCTTCTTTTTTATTTTCGGTAACATTAGCTCCGCTTCTAACAAAACTTTTATAGATTTCTTCTACTAATTTTTTCTGTTCAAGGTTTAAATTGAAGGTTTTATTTTTGTCGTTGGCATCGGGAGCTAAATTATTTCTATCCTTATAAACCGATTTTATTTGCTCGAATAATTTTGCATTGAGCATAATATCATCACTATGTTTACTCATTATTGGCGATAAGTTTTTAGCTATTTCTTGTAATTCTTTATTGGTGTTTGCAGAGGTTTGATTGCTAAAAACATTTTCTACTTTATTTAATAGCACACCACTATTCTCTAGGGCTTCAATTGTGTTTTTAAAAGTTGGCTTTTCTTTGTTGCTGACAATTTTTTCTATTGCAGCACGTTGTTCAACCATACCTTTTTCGTAGGCAGGTTGGTAATGTTCGGGTTTTATTTTTTTAAAATCAGGAACTTCAAATGGAGTTCTATAAGGACTGAAAAATGGATTTTCAGTAGTTTTATCTTGTGCTTTTGCTGTTGTCATAAACAAGAGTATTGTAATAATTAAGTTAATTCTTTTCACGATTGAAGTATTTTAGTTTTACTTAGTAAAACTACATTAAAAAACTTGTAAAAATAATGTTTAAAATCATAATGAAATAGGCATTAATAAATCAACCAAGGCATTTTTAAGCGTAGCAAACTGAAAGTTATATCCAGCAGCTTTAATTTTAGCTGAAGAAACGCTACTTCCTGTTAATAGCATCTTCGACATTTCACCGAAAATCAATTTCATTATAAATGAAGGAATATGAGGCAACCATAAAGGTTTTTTTAATACAAAGGCTATTGTTTTATAAAATTTGTTATTCGTTACATGCTCTGGTGCAACCGCATTATATGCTCCTTCCATTTTTAGATCTTCAATGGCTTTAATGTAAATGCCACATAGGTCGTTAATGTGTATCCAAGGCAGGTATTGTTTGCCAGTTCCTAAAGCTGAACCCATCCAAATTTTAATAGGAGTTATCATTTTTGATAAAGCTCCACCTTCTTTCGTAAGTACAACACCTGTTCTTATTTTAACTGTTCTTATTCCTAAAGTAGTAAATTTATCTGTAACTTTTTCCCATTTATCACACGTTTTTCCTAGAAAATCAGTAGCAGAATTATCTGTTTCTGTAAAAATTTTAGTTGAAGTTACTGCACCGTAATATCCTATCGCTGATGCAGATATGTATGCTTTAAGTTTTTTGTTTTGTTCTTTTGTTGTATTAAAAAGCAACTCTCCAGCTTTCACACGGCTATCAATAATTTGTTGTTTTCTTTTTTCAGTCCATCTTTTCTCTCCAATATTTTCACCTGCAAGGTTAATAATGAAGTCAGCCCATTGGATTGCTTCTTTTTCAATTTCATTTTTTTCTAAATTCCAATGATAGGTTGGTAGCGTATTTTCATTTTTTGTAGTTCTGCTAAGAATTGCTATGTCATATCCTTTCTCAATTAACTTTTTACTAAAATGTTTTCCAACTAATCCTGTGCCCCCTGCAATTAATACTTTTGTCATAGATTATGTGTTACATAAAATTAAAAAATGAAAGGGAATGCACTAAAACCAAAATTAAGCCATGTTTACTCCAAATAAATATCCGATTAAAGCAGTAATTCCCATTGCTGCTGTTCCCCAAAATGTAATTCGAATAATAGCTCTTTTAATGTTAGAACCTCCTGTTTTAGCAGCAAAAGAACCCAAAATAATCAAAAAAACTAAGGCAAAAATATACTGTATATAAACCATTTGATTAACAGAGGCTAACATGGCAACGACAACAGGCAAAATTCCACCAAAAACAAAAGCTGTTCCAGAAGCAAAAGCCGCTTGGAATGGTTTAGCTTGAGTAATTTCAGTTATTCCTAGTTCATCTCTAGCATGAGCTTCTAATGCATTATGGGCAGTTAATTTTTCAGCAACTTGAAGTGCTAGTTTTTTATCCAATCCTCTTGCCTCATAAATTTGAGCCAATTCTATTAATTCAGCTTCTGGAGTTTCTTCTAATTCTTTTATTTCTCTGGCTAGGTCGGAACTTTCTAAATCGGCTTGAGAACTTACTGAAACATATTCTCCTGCAGCCATTGATAATGCACCTGCTACTAATCCAGCAATACCTGCCAAAACAATAGGCTCTCTGGTATCACTTGCTGCTGCAATTCCGATAACAATACTCGCTGTAGAAATAATTCCATCGTTAGCACCTAATATTGCTGCCCGTAACCAGCCACTTCTAATAATGTAATGTTTTTCAGACTCTAACATTGTTTATTTTTTTAAATAATCTTTACTGATTTGTTTGCCTAAATTATAAAAAGTAAAAGCCCAAATATCTGCCCATTCTTCAATTAATTTACTTTTAGGTTTTCCAGCACCGTGTCCGGCTTTCGATTCTATACGAATTAAGGTTGGATTTTTTCCTTGGTTTTGCTTTTGCAATTCTGCTGCAAATTTAAAAGAATGTGCTGGAACAACTCTATCATCATGGTCGGCTGTTAATATAAGAGTTGCAGGATATTCTACTTTTTTTATATTGTGTAGAGGAGAATATTTGATTAAGTTATCAAAATCTTCTTTCTTTTCGCTAGAACCATACTCCACTGCCCACGCCCATCCTATGGTAAATTTATGGAAACGTAACATGTCTAACACTCCAACGCCTGGTAAAGCTACTTTAGCTAGATTCGGTGCTTGAGTCATTACAGCACCAATTAACAAACCACCATTAGAGCGACCATGTATCGCTAATTTTTCGGTAGAGGTGTATTTATTATTTTTTAAATAATTAGCAGCACCTATAAAATCATCAAATACATTTTGTTTCTTATCTAACATACCTGCTTTGTGCCATTTTTCGCCATATTCACTTCCACCTCTAAGGGTTACTACAGCATAAATTCCTCCGTTTTGCAAAAACACAGCATTTACCACACTAAATGAAGGTTTAATACTGATATTAAAACCTCCATAACCGTACAGTAAACAAGGATTAGTTCCATCCATCACCATTCCTTTTTTATGAGTAATAAATAGTGGAATGAGTGTGCCATCTTTACTTTTAAATTTTATTTGTTCGGTAATATAATCTTCCGATTTAAAATCAATGGTAGGTTGAAAGAAAAGTTCGGTAGTTAATTCAGCTACATTTAGTTTGTAACTTGATGTTGGAGTAGTAAAGGAAGTGAAGGAATAATAAGCAATGTTTTCGTCTTTTTTACCACTCACTCCGTAACTTACTCCAATTCCTGGTAATTCTAAATCTTTAAGATAAGAACCATCCATTTTATAAATTTCGATTTTACTTTTTACATCTTTTAAATAAGTAGCAAAAAGTTTGTTTCCTGCAAAATTAGCTCCTTCAAGCAAGTATGTTTTTTCTGGAATAAAATCTTTCCAAGTTTCTTTTTTAGGGGATTGAAGGGTAGTGTATGTAATTCGGTTGTTTGGTGCATTATAGTTGGTAAAAATAAGTAAGGTATCACCTAAGTTATCCATTACCCAGCTATCATTATCAAAATCATTCACTAAGGTAACAAATTCGCTATTTTCTTTTGTTAAATCTTTTGCATACAACGAATTTCCACTGGTGCCTTCTGATGCAGAAATAATTAAAAAATGCTCATCTTCGGTTGTGTTTCCTCCATGATTTCGAAGAGGGTGTTCTTTGTCTTCAAATATTACTTTATCATCATTTTGTTTGGTACCGATTTGATGGTAAAACACTTTATGAAATTCGTTTTTATTGGAATATTCTTTACCAACTTCAGGAGTATCATAACCACTATAATAAAAACCATTTTTATACCATGAAATACCCGAAAATTTTACCCAACGAATGGTATCTGAAAGTGATTTTTTTGAAGCAATTTCCATTACGAATATTTCACTCCAGTCTGATCCTGATTTCGAAATATCATAAGCCAAATAGTTGTTATCTTTAGATACACTCAATGAGCCAATAGAAGTTGTGCCATCTGTTGATAAGGTGTTAGGATCTAACAAAATTTCTTCTTTTCCATCTTCACCTGTTTTAATGTAATAAACAGATTGATCTTGCTTGCCATTGTTTTTGGAGTAGATGTAATAATTACCATGTTTTGAAGGAGTTCCAATGGTTTCAAAATCCCATAAATCGGTTAATTGTTTTTTTAAACTGGCTCTAAATGGAATGTCCTCTATATAATCTTCGGTAATTAAGTTTTGGTTGATTACCCATCTTTTTGTTTCTTCAGAGTTGTCATCTTCTAGCCATCGGTAAGGGTCGGCTATTTTTGTTCCAAAATAATCATCAACAACGGTATTGTCCACTCTGGTGGTGAGGTATTTATTTTTCATTTCTTGAGCAAAGCAAAAATTTGTGCTTGCAAAAAGTAAAGCTGAAATAATAATGGAGTTCTTCATCATATCATTTTAAAATACGTTTGGTAAATTTCTTCTTGTTAATTTTAAGTCTTGTAAAATTGCAGATTTTACTTTTATGGTAAACAAATAACTTTGTCGTGGTCCAAAAGGAATCCAATTAAAAATCATTTCCCAGCAATGTAAATCGCGATAAATATCAATTGAAGTGTAAGATACATCTTTTAATTCAAAATCATAACCAGAGTTAAAACCAATTTTCCATTTAGGTGTTAAACTAAAATCTCCTGAAAAATTTAGAGTCTGAATAACATCAGACTGGTATTGAGGTTTGGAGTATCTGATGTTATAATTTACACTTAATGTCCAGGGTATATTAAAATCAATATACGCTTCAGGGTTAGCTCTAATGTATTCCAACTCTTGTTCAGAGCCATATTCACTAGTTTTATTTTCGTTTACTCCATTTTTACTGTTTAAAGAAAAGCCTGCAGATAAATTGGCGGTAACTAATCTTCCAATTCTTCCATTTCTTTCCCATTCAGAAGTATTTACTTTCCTGATTTGTCCAGTAGTTGTGTTGGAATCCAATGCATAAGGGTCGAAACTGGAAGAAAAATTAAGTGTTAATTTTTTAAATATTAATGTTCTTGCTTCCACTTGAATGTTGCTCCAATTTAATGAATCAGGAACTACATTATAACTAGAAGAGAAATTTAAGCTTTCCAACAATTTAATTTTGGTGTCTTTCCCTAAACTATCTTTTCTGTTTCTCACTTTCATTTCAAAATTGTTTAATAAACCTAAATTTATTAAACCAGCTTCTTTAGTGTTGGAAACTCCATAAATACCATTCTCAAATATTGAATACTCATGAACAGTGTTTGAAGAGTCGGTATAACTTTTTAAACCACTATTGTTTTCTGGAGTATAAGCAAAACCAACGCTCGGAGTTACTACATGCCTCAGTGCTTTAATTATTTTGCTGCGATATTGGTACATTCCAAAAAATTTAGTAGATACACTTACCGACATATTATAAGCATTACCTCTTACAAAATTAGTAAGCGTATCAGTTTTTAGTTGATTATTTTGATTATTCCACGTTCTATCTAAAGAGTTTAGATACCAAATTTCAGAATAATTAAAAGCAGGATTTATAGTAAAATTATTTAACAATTTAAAGGAGGTACTTAACGGAATAGAATGTCGCATTCCGTTTTTAAATTCTCGTTTCAATTGTTCAAAGTTATTGGAAGTAAAAAGGCTGTCGCCAGCAGTTACTTCATTTTTAGCATTCATTGAATAACTCAGCCCTATTTTTTCATAGAATTTTTGTTTTCCAACAGTTTTGCTTTTAAAAGGATAAATTCTAGACATGTTAAAAGCTACTTCAGGTAATCTTAGCGTAACCAATTTAGTGATGGTATTTTGATTATGGTAAGCGTTTAAGGATAAATTAAAAGGTTTGCCTGCCCACGATTTCGCATAAGATACGGAAGAATTAAATGAGGTACTTAAGTATTCAGAACCGGTGCTGTTAAAATTATTGGTATAATTTTCACTATTACCAAAATTAACATTTGCCGAAAAAGTACTATTGGGTCTGGCTTTAGGGTCTTGTGTATGATTCCATTTAATAAAAAAGTTACTCGTTTCTTCATAATTAGCAAACTCTTTAAAACCATTTTTAAAGACTGAATAATTGGTGTTGAACATTCCCGAAAATTTGTATCGTTTTTTATAGTTAGTTAACCAATTTGCACCCCAACTTCCTTTCGAATAATAATCTCCAGTTAACTCACTGCTGATATTGTCGCTAACAGCCAGATAATATCCACCATGCAACATGAAAAAACCATATTGAGCACTTTCTCCTGGAGTAGGAATAATTAAACCAGAATGTTGTTTGTTAGAGTTAGGAAAAAATCCAAATGGAATTGCAATTGGAGTGGGAACATCTTCGATTACCAAATTAGCTGGACCAGTTATAATTTTATCGTCAGGAATAATTTTTAGTTTGTTGGTACTAAAAAAATAATGAGGATGGTCGAGATTACAAGTGGTATATTTTCCATTTTTAATATACAAAATGTCATCAGGGGTTTTATATATTTTGTCTCCATGGATAAAATTTTCACCTTCGTGAGTTACTGCATTATAAATTACTCCTTTCTTAGTTTTAAAATTATACCTCATTTCATGAGATTTTACCTCTTGCCCAGCTTCTTTAAAAACTGGTTCTCCAAAATATTTTCCTAAAGAATCTTTTTTTCCTTTGGCTGAAATGATACTCGAATCCATATTGATTTCAATATTTTCGGATTTTAATTCAATATTTTCATAATACACTTCTGAACTTCCAAACAAATAAACCAACTTGTTTTTAATATCAATACGAATAGAATCTTTAGCTAAATAAGTAACTTTGGATTTTAAAGCATCACCTGAGGTTAAATCCTCTATCCGAATAGAATCAATAGTAGTGGAGTCTTTTTTTTCATCGGATGACTTAAAGTCATCCGATGAAAAAATACTTAATGTATCTATTTTAGTGGCCTCCAAAGTTTGTCCAAAAACAGAAGCCAAAGGAAGCAACAACAGAACTGTAAATACGAGAATATTAAGTTGATTTGAATACTTGGTATTAAAGTTGTGTTTCATTAACAGCTAATTTCTTATCTATTTACAGCGTTTAACAAGTGTATAAATAAGAATTATTAACAATAAAGTTGTGATAATTAACTATTTATTTAGAAGAATCAAAACTAAAAAAAATAACTTTTGTAAAAGAGTTTTTAACAAAAATATAACTAAACAGATGAACCAACGTTTATTAATCACTTTTCTTGTCTTATCGGGATGTTTTATCGTATTAACCAACTTTGCCAGTGATAAAACCGATTTTTTTGGAGTAAAAGTGGTTTGTATAGATGCAGGTCATGGTGGTAAAGATGGTGGTTGTGTAGGATTGGAAGCAAAAGAAAAAGATGTGGCATTGGCGATTGCTTTAAAATTAGGTAAACAAATAGAAGATAATTTTAAAGATGTAGAAGTTGTTTATACCAGAACAACTGATGTTTTTATTGAATTAGGAGAGCGTGCAAGAATAGCCAATAAAGCCAAAGCAGATTTATTTATTTGCATTCATGTGAATGCTTCTGAAACTAAAACCTCTATTGGAACAGAAACTTTTGTTATAGGTTTACACAAAACCGAAGCCAACTTAAATGTAGCTAAACGTGAAAATGCTTCCATTTTATTAGAAGATGATTACAAAACAAAATACAGCGATTTTGACCCCAATTCGCCAGAATCTTATATTGCATTAACCATGCGTCAGAATGCTTTCGTTGATCAAAGTTTAACATTAGCTGCCAAAGTACAAACACAATTTACCGATAGAGTAGGAAGAAAGAATAGAGGAGTAAAACAAGCAGGTTTTTTAGTACTGCATCAAACAAGTATGCCAAGTATTTTAATTGAAACTGGTTTTTTAAGTAATACAGAAGAAGAAAAATTTTTAGCCTCTAATATCGGACAAGATTACTTGGCTTCAGCCATTTTTAGAGCTTTTAAAGAATACAAACAAGAATTGGAAAATAAAGATAATGTAGATAAGAAAGAATCCGTGGTTGAAGAAGTAATAGAAAATGAGGTAAAAAAAGAGGACATTAAGACTGATAAAAAAGATAAGAAAAAAAATAAGGAAGTGGAGGTTGAAAAAGGAGTTGTGTTTTCTGTTCAAATTGCCACCTCGTCGATAAAATATGAGTTGGTGCCCGAAAATTTTAATGGAGTAGAAAATGTAAGTATCTACGAAGCAGGTGGTTTGTTTAGATATACTGTTGGTAAAGAAAAAAACATGACCGATGCCAACTCTTTGCAACTACAATTAAGAGCCAATGGATTTACCGATGCATTTATCGTTGCTTTTTCCGATGGTGTAAGAATACCAATAAGCGAAGCTCTTAGTCTTCAAAAGTAAAATTAATTAGGTGTTATTTATACTTGGTAGTTCAAATCACTTTCACGATATTTGTATCTTTATTTTTAAGATATAGATGAAAATATACAAAGAAGTTAAAGTTGGTTTTGTAGCTATAGTTGCCATTGTGATTTTAATTTGGGGGTATAACTTTCTTAAAGGAACTAATATTTTATTTAAATCAAAAAGTGTTTACACTGTTTATCCCTATATTGGAGGACTCGTTAAATCCTCTCCTGTGTTGATTAATGGATTTCAAGTGGGCGTTGTCAATGAAATTTATTTTAAGCCAGACCAATCGGGAAATATTGTTGTCGAATTAACCATTACTGATAAAGACATTAAAATTCCAAAAAACTCCGTTGCCAATTTAATCAGTTTAGATTTATTAAGTTCTAAAGGAATAGGATTGAAATTAGGAGATTCACCTATTGAACTTCAACCAGGAGATACCATTGACTCCTATTTCGAACAGTCGATGTTAGACGGTGTTTCAGAACAGATTATTCCCATTAAAGAAAAAGCTGAAAAATTAATGCTTTCGATGGATTCTGCAGTTGTTGAATTT
>PFUQ01000210.1:7776-14072 GCA_002790175.1 Flavobacteriales bacterium CG_4_9_14_3_um_filter_32_8 | reverse complement strand
CAATGGCTTTGTCTAGTTCTTCAACTGTATCAAAAACTTCGGCATACAATGATTTTTCCTGTGCCCACTCGGCAGAATACCATTCGGTGGCATTAATGGTTAACATGCTCATGGCGGATTTTCCTATTTTACGTTCTACAGCTGGACCAACCACAAAAGGGCCGATTCCTACAGCCAATTCACTTAATTTAATTGATGCAGCTTTTGTAGCCAAACAATAATCAACTGCACTAGCTAAACCTACACCACCACCAACCGCTTTTCCTTGTACTCTTCCAATAATAAATTGAGGGCATTTTCGTGCAGCATTAATTACGTGGGCAAAACCAGAGAAGAAAGTTGTTCCTGTTGCTAAATCTTTAATAGCAATTAACTCATCAAAACTTGCTCCGGCACAAAACGCTTTTTCACCTTCCGATTTCAATACAATTACTTTAATAGCTGGATTTTTTCCTGCTTCAGTAATTGTTTTAGCAAGTTTTGTTAAAAGTTTACTTGGTAGCGAATTGCTTAAAGGATGAAAAAATTCAATCGTGGCAATACCTTTGTCATCGATTAAAATTTCTACTGAGCCTTGTTCTGTTGCTGTCATTTTGCTAATTTGTTTCTAGTTTCTAGTCGCTTGTAAAATCGCAAAGCATACTAATTTTTTTTGCTTCTCACTTCGGTCTTCCGACTTCCGACTTCTGACTTCTGACTTCTGACTTCTGACTTCTTCATTTTTCCTCAGAAAACGTTAAAATATATCCATTTACATCTACGATTGAAAACTCAATGGTATCGTAAAAAGTACTTTCTAATTCTGAAATTATTTCCACATTATTATCCGAAAGTTCTTCATGAAGTTCAGTTATTTTATCGGTTTTAATATAAAATGTTAATCCACCTCCAGGTTTTTCGCCCTTCAATCGAGGCAAATGAGATTTTAAACTTTTAGCAGATTGAAACATAATAACAACTTCGTTTCTTTTAACCATTGCCCAATCTAATTTTCCTGTTTCAGGCACTGTTCTTAACAATGTAAACCCAAGCAAATCAGTGTAATATTCGATGGTTTCTTCTACATCGTTTACCATTAAGTTGGGGGTAAGTGAATTTAGCATAGTTTATAAAGTTTATAAAATGGAAAGTTAAAAAGTTTTTATAGTTAAATGTTTATTTTCTGTTGCTGTTTTTCTTTCAACTGAATTTTTAATTTTGATTTTTAAATTTTATCATGGTTAATATTGTTGCTAAAGCTACCGTTTCTCCAGTTTCATCATACACATCTACTAAAAATTTAACAATACCTTTTTTAATATCTTCTCCTTTGCTTAGTGGATGCTCAGGAGTAGCTACTTTCTTTTCCTGTGAAATTTTTTCTTTAGCTGTAAAACGAACGCCAATAGTCATTCCCGGATAAACAGGTTTTGTAAATCGGCAATCTTCAACTCCGTAGTTTAATAATACTGGACCTTTTTTACCATCTACAAACAAACCTGCTGCTTTCGATAATATCCAATAACCATGAGCAACATTTCGTTCAAAAATTGTTCCTTCCAGTGAAGTTGCATCAACGTGAGCGTAAAAGTGGTCGCCACTCACATTCGCAAAGTTGATAATGTCTGCTTCTGTCACCGTATGTTTTCTGGTAATTACCGTTTCACCAATTTCTATTTCTTCAAAATATTTTTGAAAAATATGTTTGTCGTATTCAACTTGCTTTGCTCCATATTGATATTGGTTGGTCACTTTGGTTAGCATCGTTGGAGAACCTTGTATGGCAGTTCGTTGTAGGTAATGTAAAATACCACGTTTTCCACCCATTTCTTCACCGCCACCAGCTCTTCCTGGTCCACCATGAGTTAATAATGGCATTGGAGAACCATGTCCAGTACTTTCTTTTGCACATTCAGCATTTAATATTAATATTCTACCATGCATAGCAGAAGCTCCCATCACAAACTCTTTTGCAATTTTTTCATTATTGGTAACGATAGAACAAACTAAAGAACCTTTACCCATATTGGCTAATTCGATGGCTTCGTTAATATCTTTGTAAGGGATAATTGTTGATACTGGTCCAAACGCCTCAATATTGTGGCAATCAGTATTTTTAAAAGGGTTTTTGTTTAAGAAAAGAATAGGAGAAAAGAAAGCCCCTTTATTTTTATCAGCACCCGTAACCTCAAAATGTTCTAAATCCCCAAAAACAATTTCTTGTGATTTTGCTAATTGTTGTACTTTTTCTTTTACTTCATTTACTTGTTCGTTTCCAGCTAATGAACCCATTCTAACGCCTTCAACTGATGGGTCGCCAATGGTTGTTTTAGCTAGTTTTTGACCTAAAGCAATTTGTACATCCTCCACTAATTTTTCTGGTACAATAATTCTCCGAATTGCGGTACACTTTTGTCCAGCTTTTACAGTCATTTCTCTTAACGCTTCTTTAATAAAAAGGTCGAATTCTTCTGTTCCAGGAATAGCATCCTCGCCTAAAATAGAAGAATTTAAAGAATCGGCTTCCATATTAAAAGGAACAGCTTCTTCAATTAAACGAGGATGAGCTTTTAAGAGTTTTCCTGTAGAGGCAGAACCAGTAAAGGTAACTACATCCTCACTAGTAACATGGTCGATTATTCCATTTGCAGACCCACAAATTAGTTGTAAAGCACCTTCTGGTAATATTTTAGAGTCAATAATTTCTCTTACCATTACTTCGGTTAAATAACAAGTAATGGTAGCTGGTTTAACAATTGCAGGAACTCCAGCCATAAAGTTGACTGCAATTTTTTCGAGCATTCCCCAAATAGGAAAGTTAAAAGCGTTAATGTGTATGGCAACCCCCCTTTTTGGCACCATGATGTGATGCCCGATAAATGTTCCTTCTTTAGAAAGTGGAGCCATTTCTCCATCCACATAAAAAGTTTCGTCACCAAATTGTCTTCTTAAACTGGCGTTGGCAAATAAATTACCAATACCACCTTCAATATCAATCCAACTGTCAGTTTTTGTTGCTCCAGTTTGGGCACTGGAAGCATAAAATATTTTTTTTAGACTCGTTAAGTGTAGTGCCAAAGCTTTTAGCATTAATCCTCTTTCCTGAAAAGTCATTTTCCGTAATGCTGGTCCACCAATTGTTCTAGCATAATTGAGCATGCCTTCAAAGTTTAATCCTTTACTACTAGCAGTTCCAATTTCAACACCAGTAATTGCATTCAATAAAGGTTTTCCATTTCCTTCTCCTTCTACCCATTTTCCTTGTGCGTAACTTTTAAACTTCATAAAATTATATTATTTATAAGGGTTCTAAATTAGCCGTTTAATGTGAATTAAACAACACTAGTAATTTTGTTATTTTACTTCAGCTTTTAACTTTTCGTTTAATTCTTCGATAGAAATGTTGTAGGATATTTTTCCTGCTTTAGCGGTAGAAATTTTCCCTGTTTCTTCAGAAATAATAATTGAAAAAGATTGAGAATTTTCTGTAATTCCAGCGGCAGCTCTGTGTCTTAATCCAAAGTGATCTGGAAATTCTTGATTATCGGAAACTGGTAAAATACACCTTGCAGCAGTAATTCTGTTGTTTTCGATGATAACACCTCCATCGTGCAATGGACTATTTTTAAAAAAAATGGATTCTAGTAATGCTGCTGAAATTGCTGAACTTAATTTTTCTCCAGAAGCGGTATAGAATTTTAATTCGGAGTTTAAATCTAACACAATTAATGCACCTGTTTTAGTTTTTGATAAATTAGTTACTGCGATAATAATTTGAGCAATATTTAGTTTATTTTTGGTCTCTCCAAAGCTTAATAAACGAAGAAAACTTCCGTTTTTTCCATTCGAAAAGAATCTATTATTGCCTATCATTAACAGAAACCTTCTAATCTCTTGCTGAAAAACGATGATTAATGCTAAAACACCAACACCAATAAACTGACCTAAAATTTCGCTGAGCAATTCCATCTGCAAAGCTGAAACAATTTTCCAAAAAAGATAAACAGCTAAAATTCCAAGAAAAATACGAATGGCAACAGTTCCTTTTACTAATTTGTACAGTTGAAACATGATAATAGCCACCATTAGAATATCAATAAAATCTAACCAACGGAATGTTATGAAAAGTAGGTGATGCAGCATCTGTCAAATTTAACATTTTAATTATTTATCGGTGCTTGTATTGGCAATATTTAACAATACATCGTAATAGTTGCTTTTGGTCATTTTAGCTTTTAACCACGAATAAAAAGCGATTGCTTGTAAATCTTCTTGTTCAACAGGAATCTTTACCAAGGTGTTTTCTATATATTCTATAAATTTTTGATCTTTTAATAAAAGAGGAGAATCGATGATTTCTTTAATAATTGTCAAATATTGAAAAACTCTACTATATAGTTTATGTTGTTGTAGATCGGCAAAATTTCGTTCAAAAGAACGTATTCGGTTTAAAGTAATGTCGATGTTTTCTAATTCGTATTGGATTAATATTTCCATAATGTTTTTTTTTAGCACCCACTCTCTTCCCATTTTCTTTTCCAACCAATTGTCTGAATGATTGAGGGTTTGTAAGAGTATATTGGCATCTTTATAAAGAGCTTGATTAAAATAATAAACAGATAAATTAATTTTAATGTTCAATTGGTCTTCAGTCGTTAATTTTATTACGGTTTGCTCATCTAACCCACAAAGTAATTCAATCGATTTTTCGTTGTGATGGAGGTAGGTAAAATTGGCAGCTTTTAGTAGGGTATATTTTAAGAAAAACTGTTGGTAATAGGTTTGGTGATATTCATTCATGTTTTGAAACATTTCTTGTAAATAGAAATTAGATTTTTCAAATTTCCGATTACGATAAAGGATATGCGAAATCATGTAAAGGATATTAATTTTGTAAAAATGATTTCGTTTCGAAAAACCATGATTGGCAATTAATTCGTTATAAGTGTTAATGACATAAGGTTCAAAAGAATAAAAATCTTTTTTAGAAAGCATTACTCTGCGGGTAAGGTCTAAAACTTTGTACAGAATTTGTGGTCTTTTAAAAACTACATCGTTTAGCTGGTGTTTTTTTAGGAGTTTATTAATGATTTCTTCCAAGTCTTTGTCTTCGCCACTTATCTTTATTTCGTTTAATTCTTTTTTTATAAAGTTATAAGCGATATTAGCGGTTTCATTTTCATTCACTAACGCTTTATTGGCTTCCCATTTTTTATAAATAGCCTCAATGTTTAACCCAAATTCGGTGTCAGATTTATCTAATTGGATGTGATAAATGGTATTTAACAATTCATAATGTTCGTTTTCTAAAGCAGTTTGCTCTGCTTTTAGTAAAAATCGCCAAGCCAATTCATAACTTTTGTTTTTAAATAGATAAGTCGATAAGGTAATTAATCCCGTTATTGATGAAGTTGCGGTGGTGTCATCGTCAATTTGCTTCAATACAATAAAATCGGCAATGTGTTTTAGCAATCTTTTTCTAAGGGTATGATAGGCGACTTTATTAGCTGTTTTATACAGCTTTGTTTCGATGTCTTTTGCAGAAATTTGTTGATTAATCAGTTCAAAAAGGTCTAAATCTTTTCGTTGTTTTTTGCTCTTTTGCCGATTGATAAAAATTCGAAATTCTTTTTTGTCGTCTTCCGAAAAAGTGTTTACTAATTCTTGTAATTTATCCATTGTTAAAGTCAGTAAAATATTTCTTAAAACTAATGTAAATAAAGAATTATAGCAAATAGGTGCTAAATTAAAAGTCAGAGAAGATTTGTCTTATAATTTTATTAAATTTACATGATTAACACCAATTTTATCATCAATTTGAAAAAAACACTACTTATATTAGGTTTGATTTTGACAGTAAATTTTGTTTATTGTCAAGAGGATAGCTTAAAAGAAATCAGAACAAAAAATTCAATATATTTAGAATTAGGTGGTAACGCATTTATCTATTCTATAAATTATGATAGAATATTTTTTACTAAAGAATCTTTACATATAGGAGTAAGAGCTGGTTTATTTTTCTTCCCTAATTATGAAGGAAATTTATCCGCCATTCCTATCGAATTTAACTTATTATATGGTAGAAAAAATAGTTTTTTAGAAATAGGAATAGGGCAAACTTTTAATCTAACCATAGAGGATGATCTTTCGGCTTCTACCATAAGGTTAGGATATCGTTTTCAAAGAAAAGAAAGAGGTAATGGTTTTATGTTCAGAATAGCGGCACTTCCTTTATGTTCTGTACATAATCAACAATTCGGACTTTGGGCTGGATTAAGTTTAGGATATGCATTCTAAGGCTTTTGATATTGTTTTCT
>PFUQ01000210.1:7050-7628 GCA_002790175.1 Flavobacteriales bacterium CG_4_9_14_3_um_filter_32_8 | reverse complement strand
AATTTTAAAATCTAAAACTATGGAAGCAATCATCATTTCTTTATTAATAGTAGCAATTTTAGCGGTACCAATTATTTTATTGGTTTGGTTTAAAGTAACAATTAGTAGTTTAATTCGAGAGGTTATCCAAAAAGTTAATTACCTCCACATTAAAATTGACAAACTCGATCAAGCAAAAGAAAGCAAAGCTAATTTGGAAGAAGAAAACGTATCCATCAACGAAAGTTTGTTTACGTTAATGGAAGCTTTACCGGAGGAAGAAAAAAAGACAACAGATATAGGAATAAAGATTGAAGAGATAAGTGAGAAAGAAAAAGAAGTTGTCGATGAATTATGTGAAAACTTAGAAGAAAATAAAATAGAAAAAAATGAGATGCCTCAATTGGTAAAGCCAGTTCAACAAAAACAAGCGGCTCTTATCCAACCAAAAAAAGAAAAAAGAGACCTCGAAAAGTTTATTGGAGAAAATCTCATCAACAAAATTGGTATTGGAATTTTAGTGTTGGGTATTGCTTATTTTGTAAGGTATGCCATAGATAAAAATTGGATTGGAGAGGTTGGTAGAGTTGCCATTGGTA
>PFUQ01000210.1:1758-7026 GCA_002790175.1 Flavobacteriales bacterium CG_4_9_14_3_um_filter_32_8 | reverse complement strand
TATTGGCTCATAAAATCAGAAAGTCATACCAAGCATTTAGTTCTGTTTTAGTAGGTGGAGCAATGGCTGTTTTTTATTACACCATTTCTATTGGTTTTCACGATTACAGCTTATTTTCACAACCTGTTGCTTTTGGCATCATGGTCTTAATTACAGGGTTTTCTGTTTTATTATCCATTGGTTACGACAAAAAAGAATTGGCAATTTTGGCTATAATTGGTGCGTTTTCTACTCCTTTAATGGTAAGTAATGGGGCTGGAAATTACATCATTCTTTTTACTTATTTGGGTATTGTAAATATTGGAATGTTGGTTTTGGCTTATTTTAAAAAGTGGAATGTTATTCATATTTTATCATTTGCATTTACTGCAATACTATACGGTGCTTGGTTCATAAAAGATATTGTAGATGGAGTTTTTCCTCCTTTTCAAGGAGCATTTTTGTTTGCCAGTCTGTTTTATGTGATTTTCTTTTTGATGCACATTATCAATAATGTAAAAGAAAAAAGAAAATTTAAAGGATACGAATTTGGACTAATGTTGGTAACAACAGCACTTTATTATGTAGCAGGTATGTCTATTTTTCATTTTGCTGACCATGATAATTGGAGGGGATTATTTACTGTAAGCTTAGGGGCATTTAATTTGCTATTTGCTTATCCGTTATTAAAGAAAAACAATGTCGATAAATCGCTAGTTTATTTGCTAATAGGTGTGGTATTAACTTTTATAAGTTTAGCTGCTCCTGTTCAACTTTCTGGAAACCACATCACCATGTTTTGGGTAACAGAAATGATTGTTTTACTGTGGCTTGGACAAAAATCGAACATCCAATTCTTAAAATTGAGTTCGTTGATTATTTTTAGCTTAATGCTCATTAGTTTATTGATGGATTGGCAACAAATTTATTTTAATTATAAAGTCCAATCATTAGCAATTATCGCCAATAAAGGTTTCATCACTACAGCGTTTAGCATTGTGGGAGTTTGGGTGTATTCCAGAATATTAAATCACGAAAAAGAAGAAAATCTGTTTCCAGAAGTGCATGTTAATTTTTTGAAAAATTGTTCTAAAGTATTGCTAGCATCTTTAATTTATTTAATAGGATTAATGGAGTTAAGTTTTCAACTAAATACTAGAGCAAGTTACGATGCACTAACAACATTAAGTGCTCTTGGATATTCCTATTTGTACATCATTGGATTATCAATATACGCCAAAAGAACGGCTAACATTTTTTTAGAAAAAGGAATTGCTATAGTTTCGTTGGCTTTGTTGTTGATTTATCCTTTTTTTAATGAGTTAGAACAAGTGGTGAGAGATAATTACATCATGGGAAATTATTACTTAGGAACGATGGTGGTGCTGTATGTTAATTTGATTTTAATTGTATTAATTGGTTTTCGGTTTGTAAAGGACATTAGAAAATGGTTTGGCTTACGATCAGATTTAGGCAAAGCAACAGTTTGGGGATTATCTTTTCTTGGATTAATTGTAGCTAGTTTGCAATTAAATCATCAAACAGTATTGCTCTTTTTCAATTATACAACTGAAAACTTAAATTTTATCAATAAACAAACTGTAAAAATTGGTTATCCAATTGTTTGGGGAATTAGTGCTTTTATTTTAATGTTGGTGGGTATGAAATATAAGTACAGAACATTAAGAATAATCTCTTTATCTGTTTTTAGCATCATCCTATTAAAGCTGTTTTTATTTGATATTAAAGGAGCTTCTGAAGCGGGTAAAATAGCTGCATTTATTTTACTAGGAGTGTTGTTGTTGGTCATCTCTTTTATGTATCAAAAACTAAAGAACTTGATTCTGGACAACAATTCTGAAAATAAATAATAACTTATGAAAAAATTAATTTTTATTATAGCCTTCAGTTCTTTGCTCAGTGATAGTCTGTATAGTCAGAATTATCAGTGGCAATCTGAAATAGCAACTATTGATTCTAATGGTTTTTATAAAATTGATTTAAAACCAGAAATTATTTCAAAACTCAATGCTAATTTTTCTGACATTAGAATAAAAGATAAAGCAGGGAAAGAAATTCCTTACTATATAGAAAAAGAACCATTTTCGGTAACTAAAAGAGTTTTTAAAGAATATCAGGTAATTGAAAAATTAAACTGGAGAAATGGAGCAACAGTTTTAGTAGTGGAGAACAAGAATAAAGATACGATTAATAATATTCAGTTACAAATAAAGAATTTTGATGTTAGAAAACACATAGAAGTTGCTGCTAGCGATGATTATATCCATTGGTACACCATTAAAGAAAACTATACTTTTTATTCGGCTGATGGACAATACACGACTTCTGAAGTAAAGAGTTTAAATTTTCCTTATACCGATTATCAATTTTATCGTATCATTATTTACGATTGGTTTAGTATGCCCATCAACGTATTAAAAGTGGGTTATTACGATACTTTTCAAGAGCAAGGGAAATTTAAAAAATTGGCATCACCAAGCCTTGTTAGATTTGATAGTTTAGAAACCAAACAAACTTACGTTCAAGTTAATTTTAAGGAAACGCCCTATTTAGATCAATTTATTTTTAAAGTTGATAAACCCGAATATTTTAATCGAAGTGCTAAAATTTGTTTAAAAAAGAAAGATAAAAAAGGAAGAATTTATTTCGAAACACTGGCTGACATTACTTTAAATTCAACTAGTGATTTAACTTTTTATCAGTACGATTTTCCATATACAGCCTTTTACATCATCATCAACAATGAAGATAACCCTCCATTAGAGCATATACAAATAGAAGCGTATCAACTTAATAGATATTTAATGGCTTTTTTAGAATCAGGGAATACTTATCAATTGGTTTTTGAAAATGATAAAATTGTTGGAAAGCCAACTTACGATATTAATTTTTTTAAGGATAATATTGGGAAAGATGTCCCAATATTAACAACAGGAAACATAAAATCTATTCCTTTCAAAACAAAAAAAGAGGTAAGCCCTTCAACTATTTGGATATGGATTGCTATAAGTTTAGTAGCTTTACTTTTGGGTTATTTTTCTTATCAACTAATTACTGAAATGGAGAAAAAATGATGATAGTTAAAAGATATTATAAAGAAATAGTATTGATTGCAGTATTTATAATTACTGTAGTGGTATTGTCTTTTATTCAACCCATTGCTCAAGATTTAGCTTATCATAATTTTTCCGATTTCAGAAGCTATTTCGGAATCCCTTATTTTTTGGATGTAGTGAGTAATCTCCCTTTTTTAATTATTGGAGCGATGGGGTGGCAGCTTACCAATAAAATTTATCGAAAAACAACGATGATTTATTTTTTAATGACCTTTATTTTATTTACTGGAATATTTTTTACAGGCGTTGGATCTGCTTTTTACCATTACGCACCCAATAATTTTACATTAATTTTTGATCGACTCCCTATGACTTTAGTTTTTACTTCATTTTTTGCTACTATTATTTACGATTATGTTGGAAGCAGAGTAGGAACTATGGCTTTTTATAGCCTCATTATTTTAGGAGTTTACAGCATTTTTTATTGGTATTATACCGAAATAACTGGTGTTGGAGATTTACGTTTGTATGCTTTTATCCAGTTTTTCCCAATAGTAGCAGTACCTTTTATTTTGATTTTTTATAAAAACAAGAAGTTATATACGAAGCAGCTGTTTTTGGTATTTTTTGCTTATCTAATTTCTAAATTAACCGAGCATTACGATGTAGCAATATTTGAGTTTTTCAAAGTTATTAGTGGACATACCATTAAACACCTGTTTTCAGCATTGGCAGCTTATTTTATTTATCGAATTCACTTAAAAGCATACCAAACAAGGATTTTGAAAAATACAATAAAAGGTTAACTGTTGAATTTTAATATTCAATATTGAGCGAATCTAAAACAGTTTTCATCGAAATTAATAATTTAACCTTCTCTGTTTCTTCAGCTTCGATTGCTTCGTCTAAATCGAACTTTAAATCATTAATCTCTTCTTCAGCGAAAGTGTTATTAAAATTTTCTATCACAGATAACACTTCAATACCAATTAAATAATCACCTTTTATAGCCTGTCTGATAAATGTTGAAATGTATTGACTTCCATCTAATGAAGATTGCCAAAAAATGGAAATTAAAACGGATTTGATGGAAGCATATTTTTTGTTATTGATTGCTGAAATTATTGTATCTACAACAGCTTGATCTCTTAAATCGAATAATAAATTAATTATTTCTTGTTTTATTTCATCGTCAGTTGTAGTTATTAAAGTATCTATTAAGGATAAAAACGCTTCTTTTTTTCCATGCTTTCTTAATTGTTCTAAAGCAAATAATACTTTTTTATTCTCTTTTGAGGAAAGGTCAGCAATGATGTTGTTTAATCGGTTACTTTTTTTTGGTTCAAGCATGATTTTAATTATAAAAAAAGCTCATCAGCCTTTAGCAAATGAGCTTTTAAAAATTTTCAACTTCTATTAATAATAAATTAATCTTCTAACTTTTGCTATGTGTTTTGCTAAACGAATAACTTGTTTGGTGTAACCAAACTCATTGTCGTACCATACATACAAAACAATATTTTTTTTGTCTTTAGATACAATAGTTGCCTTACTATCAAATACAGAACAGCAAGTGTTTCCAATAATATCGTTAGAAACTAGTTCAGGGTCATTTTCATATTTAATTTGATTCACCAAGATACCTTCTAAAGCGGCTCTACGAATTATTTCGTTGACATCATCAATAGAAGTTTCTTTTTGAACATTTAAATTTAAAATGGCTAATGAACCATTTGGAGTAGGAACCCTTACTGCGTTTGCAGTTAACTTATCTTTTAAACTAGGAACAACTTTGGTAACAGCATCTCCAGCACCTGTAGAAGTAATTACCATATTAATGGCTGCAGAACGACCTCTACGAGGTTTTTTGTGCATGTTATCCAACAAGTTTTGGTCGTTGGTATAAGCATGAACAGTTTCGATATGCCCTTTGATGATTCCTAATTTGTTTTCAATAGTATATAAAATAGGAGCAATAGCATTGGTTGTACATGATGCAGCAGAAAAAATAGCTAACTCATCAACATTAAATTCATTCTCATTAATACCATATACGATATTTGGAACTTCTTTTCCTGGAGCTGTTAACAATACTTTGCTTGCTCCTTTTGATTTTAAGTGTCTTGATAAAGCAGTTTTATCTTTAAAAACTCCAGTATTATCAATAATTAAAGCATCATGGATTCCATAAGCTGTATAATCTATATCTTCA
>PFUQ01000210.1:0-1706 GCA_002790175.1 Flavobacteriales bacterium CG_4_9_14_3_um_filter_32_8 | reverse complement strand
AATAAAGCTGCTCTTTTAACAATTGTTTCAGGTGTAACTCCTCTTGTTACAATGGCTTTCAATCTTAGTTGTTGTCCTTTTCCAGCTTGTTTAATTAATTCTCGGGCAGCCAATCTACCAATTCTACCAAATCCGAAAAGAACAACATCTTTTGGTGTAACGGTATGAGCTTCTTTATGGTCAAAGCCAACTAATTTAGCTCTTAAAAAATCGAGTTGAGAATTAAAATTCGATTTTTCTAAACTCCATTCGCTAGCTAATTTTCCGATATCTAATTTTGAAGGAGGTAAATTTAGGGTGCATAGTTCTTTAGCAATAGCAGTTGTTTCTTGAATACTAACTGGGTTATAAGCAATTGATTTTGCTATTTTGTGCAATTTAAGTACTTCCGAAATGTTTTTGTCAACCAGCGGATTTCTAAATAAGATGAGTTCTACTGATTTTCCATACATTAAATCGCCGATGTAACTAATTAAGCTAATAGCTGATTTTTCGTCGTTTACGAATTGATTTAATCTAAATTCATAATCCGTTTTTTTATCTACTAATTCCATTTTAAAAAGTTTTTATTTATCCTAAATATGATTTTAATAATTTACTCCTTGATGAATGTCTCAGTCTTCTAATACCTTTTTCTTTAATTTGCCTAACACGTTCTCTAGTTAAGTCAAATTTTTCTCCAATTTCTTCTAAAGAAAGAGGGTGGGGGATTGCAATTCCAAAAAATAATTTAATTACATCTCTTTCCCTTTCTGTTAATGTGGATAAAGATCTGTCTATTTCTTTTTGTAACGATTCGTTTAATAAATTAATATCTGCTTTTGGTGAGTTACTATTGGATAAAACATCTAATAAAGTTCCGTCTTCTCCATCTTTAAAAGGAGCATCCATAGATACATGTCTTCCAGATATTTTTTGTGATTCAGTTACTTTTGATTCATCTATTTCTAGCGATTCGGCAATTTCATCTGCTGAAGGTTCTCTTTCAAATTCTTGTTCTAACCTAGAAAAAGCTTTGTTGATTCTATTTAGTGAACCAACTTGATTTAATGGTAACCTTACTATTCTTGCTTGTTCAGCTATGGCTTGTAAAATGGATTGACGAATCCACCAAACAGCATACGAAATAAATTTAAAACCTCTTGTTTCATCAAATCGTTGAGCAGCTTTTATTAAACCTAAGTTTCCTTCGTTGATTAAATCGGGTAAGGTAAGTCCTTGGTTTTGATATTGTTTTGACACTGAAACAACAAATCTAAGATTTGCTTTTACTAATTTTTCGAGTGCTCTTTGGTCGCCTTGTCTAATTTTCTGAGCTAATTCTACCTCATCTTCGGCTGTTATTAAATCTTCTCTCCCAATTTCCTGTAAATATTTATCTAATGATGCACTATCACGATTTGTAATAGATTTGGTAATTTTTAATTGCCTCATGCCAACAGTTTAAGTTTATTACGATAGGACTCCAAAATTATCCATTTTTTCTTATCCAAACATTTATTTTTCATATAAAAAAGAACTATTTTTTTATCGACAATAATTTAATGTTAGTCTAATTATATGTTCTGTTTGTGTTGATTTTTAAAATAAAAAATCTCGTTCCAATATTTTGGAACGAGATTATAAAAATCAATTGTATTTCAACTTCGGTATTCTTTCGTCAGCTGACGGATATGAATCCTTCAATAATTTATGAGTGATTTTTT
>PFUQ01000062.1:11699-12572 GCA_002790175.1 Flavobacteriales bacterium CG_4_9_14_3_um_filter_32_8 | reverse complement strand
TCTTTGTCCTGGTCAGTCCATCTCATCTTCGGGATGAACACGCGTCGCTCAATTGTGCCAAATTCAAGAAAATCAAGCATAATATGTCCATCAGTTAGATATGATATGCTGAAATTCGATAGCCTGGTGTCAGCTTTATCTTTCTCTAATGTAAGGACTGTGGTAGCATTGATATTTCTGAATGTAGAAATAGATTTATGCAAAAGTCTTCTAAGCATGATCTCTGTCGGCTCAGTTGTGCCGATATAATAATTGAAAAAGCAATTGAAACTGTCTATGACAAGGCGTTTTATATCTTTATTTTGCCTAATCTTCCTCAATAATTCAGGGTAAGTCTTCTCAAATGCATCGAAGTCGATGCATCTGATTATAATCAGGCCTTCCTGAATGAATTTTTGGACTTCATCAAACATACCAAATCGATGAAGTAATTTATCTATGTTTGTCTGTGGTTCTTCAAGATTGATATAAACCGATTTCTGTCCTTGTCTTGCACCTTCGATTATATAATGGATGGAAAAAATTGATTTACCAACTCCCGGTGGTCCGCTGATGCCTACAATAGAATTTTTTGGTATTCCACCTTCTATCATGCTATCGAATTCTTTGATACCAAAACCTTCCCTCTCCATTTTAATCACAGATTTACTTTGTCTACAGCATATACAAATATTGTTTTTGTTGCTGTATCGATACGTTGGCATTTCACTGTGCTTTCAATATCCAGATTATCGCGAAGTGATCTTGGAATCAGGAAATATCTTGTGGCATCATTTGTTCCTCTTGTGGAAACTTGTGATGCAGTCTCGGCTAGATCTTCGGCGAACATGTAGATATCTTTCATGTGTCCTTTCAGCGCGACAGCTTCTTCAT
>PFUQ01000062.1:0-11621 GCA_002790175.1 Flavobacteriales bacterium CG_4_9_14_3_um_filter_32_8 | reverse complement strand
GTGTATCAGGACAGTCATCGATTTTATCCATAATATCGTCACCATCTCTATCTGGGCAACCATTAAATTTAACGATACCAGAATCTGTTACGCAACTGTCGTTTTGATCAAGGATTCCATCACCATCAACATCAGAACATCCTTTTAATGCCCATATTCCAGGAATATCAATACAATCATCTAATTTATCTGATACTTTATCCTTATCTCTATCTTTAGGAGCTTTATATAAAATAGGAACTCTAAAAGCTATAAAAACATCTAACCCTCTGATATCCATATCATGTCCTGGAGCAATAAGAGGTTTAATATCTCCTGTACCAATATCAAATCCCCATAATCTTAATGCTAAACCAGTTCTGAAACCAGCAACTTTGTTATAAGATAATGGAATGGATACTCCATAATGCTTGTGGTCGAACCTTGGAGTTAAAGCAAAACTAGTAGGATAATGAACGGTGTTGGCATCGTTTCCAAATTTCAGGTTGATGCGTGTATAAAAGTTCACATAAAAGTTCTTGTAGATGTTGTAATCAACGTCAAAATTAGCATGAGTAGGAAGATTCATATAAAATTGGCGGTCGTCGTTACTATTAAATTTCACCCAACCAGAATCTGAAAAACTTTGTAAAGTAGAATCTAAAGATCGTAAACCATCGGTATTATCAAATTTTTGTAAATCAAAAACAGCAACATTCAGATTAAAATTATTACTTGTTCCTCCTTTATCGTATCGCATACCTCCAATATCGTTTACAGCTAAACCAAGTTTCAATTTATATTTATTTTTATCTCTCATCCATAAATCTGTTTTTCCATCCATGTCGTATTTGTACTTTTGCCAATCAGGACGCCATTCGTAAATAACGCCAACATCTACTCCTAAACCAAGTTTAGATGCAAAATCTTTCAAATTAGAGCCGCTAAATTCTTCAGCATCACCTAAATTTTCGTTAGGTTCGATAAATCCTCCTAGATTTTCGGAATAGCCATAATCAAAGTTACCAGCAACAGAATTAGAAGTAGTATCGTTTTGGATGTTAAATTTTAAATCTTTGGTATGAAGATAAGCGGAAGCAACACCTTGTAGGAACTTTAGTTTACCACCAACTTTAAAAAAATGTTCGTTTTGGTCTGATAAAATTTGAGCATAATTGATGTTGTACTCTATCCATGAATTCATAGATAGATTAAATTTCTCATCGTTTATAGCAATATTAAAGAGATTTGGGTAGTCAAAATCGTAAGTAGATAAACGAACTAATTCGGGTGAAGCATCATCTAAATTTAGTAAGGTTCTACTTTTTATTTGAAAACCTACTGCACGTTTACGGCTTATGGTTACCATAAAATTAAACAAGTCAAATTCAGTATTAATAAACGCTGACCGTTTTGTATTTCCATCATTTATTTCAAAAAATTGACCTAACCCTCTACTTTTAAAACTATCGGTAGAATCTATAGGGACTAAAGTTTCAAATTGACCACTGTTCAGCCAAGCATCCGATTCGGGATAGCTATCGTTAAAAGATTTTCCCCACCAAAAAGGCATTGTTTTAGTGTTAAAAGCCATGTGATTGTTATAACCACCAATGTACATTCCAAACAGTAACAAATCGAATTTATACCTACTGTCGGCAATTGAAGCTGGATTAATATCAGCTCCCATTATTCCAGAATAATTACTTTGTCGTAAACCTAAAAATTCTTGAGTGTAGGATATTTTACATAGTGTTGTTATGAGAAATAAGACAAGTAATAATCTTTTCATTGGAAAGTTTTTTTAAATCTTATTGTTGTAGAAAGTATAAATATAAATAATCTTTTCATTATTAAAAACTAATAATTCTCGGGTTCACAATTATTAAATAATATCTAATAATTTTTTAATGTCTTTATTGCTTCCGTAAATTACCATAATATCTTCTTCATGTAATAAGGTAGCATGAGAAGCTACGCCTTGAACTTCGTTTATTTTTTTAGAAAGGCCAATTAAATTTTTTTCTTCAGTTATTTTAATTGTGGTAAGAACTATTATGTCGTGATTTTTTCTAAAATCAATATCAGCCAGAGTTTTTCCTACGTATAATTTAGGAACAGCGACTTCTACTATGCTATATTCTCCATTTAACACAAAAGAATCTACTACACCTTTAATACACAATTTTTTAGCCCATCTTTCAGCTGTTTCTTCTTCGGGATGAACAATTTCATCAACGCCTATTGCTTGAAGTATAGTTTCGTGAAGTGGGCTAATGGCTCTACTAATTAATCTTTTTGCTTTAAGATTTTTCATCACGGCGGTGGTCATAATGTTTGCTCCTTGATCTTCACCAATTGCTACAATAACCACATCAGTATTTTTAATTGGTAGTCCAGACATAGTAAACTGGTCTGTAGAATCGATGCAAATGGTATGAGAAATTATGGATTTATAAGCATCAACTTTCGTCATGTTGCTATCAATACCAATTACTTCATTACCTTGTTTGGTAAGTTTTTCAGCAAGTGAACCACCAAAATTTCCTAGACCTACAATAATATATTTCATGAGATTTACGATTTTAGACTTTTTATTTTAGATTTACGCATTGTTAAATTAGTTAATAATAACTTCTTCTGTTGGATAACGATAATTTTTATGTTTTTCTCTTTTTACAATAGCAATTAAAATGGATAACATACTAACTCTTCCAACAAACATAACTAAAACTAATATTAGTTTAGATGCAGCTGTTAGTTTTGAGGTAATGCCGACACTTAATCCGACTGTACTATAAGCAGAAAAACACTCAAAAGAAATACTCAGTAAATTTTTATCATTTTCAAAAGAGCTAATTAGTAAAACGGAAATACCTATTGTAATTAATGATAGTAGTATTATTGCATAGGATCTACGAACAGAAATATCAGAAATTTCTCTTCTAAAAATTTCGATTCTAGTTTTTCCTTTTGAAATGCTTACAATATTTAATACAGCAATTGCAAAAGTACTTGTTTTTATACCTCCGCCTGTAGATCCAGGCGAAGCTCCAATCCACATTAAAAGGATAAATATTATTAAGGTTGATATTCGTAGAGCTCCAACATCTACACTATTAAATCCTGCGGTTCTTGTTGTTACCGAACAAAAAAATGAAGTTATAATTTTACCCAAAAATCCATGTTCAACGAGGGTATTATTATACTCTAATACATAAAAAAATAATGTTCCTGAGATAATAAGAAATAGGGTTGTAATTAATATAATTCTAGAACTTAAATTAAGCACCCAAGGAAGATGTACTCCTCTTAATTCTTTGTTAAAAGACAAAATTCGTTTAATAAAAACGAGTTTGATGTATTTAGAAATATTAAACACAATTGGAAATCCTAATCCACCAAAAATTATTAAGAAAGCAACGGTTAATTGTAAATAATAGTTAAACCTAAATCCTGATTCGTAAAAACCATTCGGCAATGTTGAAAAACCAGCATTGCAAAAACCAGAAATACTATGAAAAAAAGAGAAAGAAATTCGGTCGTATAAATTTGGAATAATCTTATCATCGAGGCTATAAAAAATCAAAACTGCTCCTATGGTTTCGATAACAAAAGTTAATACTATGATTTTTTTTAACGTACTAAACACTTCCCCAAGTTTATCAACATTGGTGATATCACTTAACATTAAGTGATTTTTATAAGTTGATCCTCCAGTAAAAAAATAACTGAAATAACTGGCGAAAGTCATGATACCTAAACCACCTACTTGAATTAAAATAATAATAATGGTAATACCAAATTCAGTAAAATAAGAACCAGTATCGACCACTGCTAAACCTGTAACGCAAACAGCACTAGTTGATGTGAAAAGTGCATTGATTGCTGATATTCCATGGTAAGTTGAGTTGGGCAACATCAATAAAAGAGTTCCTATTAAGACAATGAAAAAGAAACTCAAAATAAACAATTGGGCAGGGTTAAAAAATGATTTTCTTAAATTTATTTTCTGAGAAGAAAATTCTCTAATAAAAACTAAAAAAATAGCAAAGTAAGTGAATAAATGGTTTTTTAATGGAGCTAATGATGGAACCTGTTGTAATAAGTTTAAATTTAATAACACAATGGTTAAAATGTAGAGTAGGCTAATAAAATCAAAAAACCATACTTTAAAACCGACATTATGTAAAGTAAAAAAATCTTTTAAAATTGGCGAAATAGTACCTAAAATAAGTGTTGCTAAATATATTTTATCAATAACATGTTGAATTGGCGTAGTTTGATTAAAACCCAAATCGAAAATAACAATCACAACAGAAATAAAGCTAATGATAAAAGGGAAGCGATTAATACGATTTTTTATATTTTCAATTTGCTCGTTGGTTCTCAAGTGATGCTATTGTATTTTATTTAGCCTTAGTAAGATTGTTGCCAAACGACAAATATACACGTTCGTTTGTTAAGTTTATCGAATACAAAGCGATTAATTTAGTAAAAATATTTAATCCATTTCAATAACAATTTGGATAAAAATTCCTTATCAAAACCATTCCTCAAAATTTACTGAAGTAAAATTTGTTTTCTTTTTTATAAATTTCAACATCACAAATAAACTGCTTTGCTAATATTCATTTGTTGTTTTTGAAAAAATGAACTAATTTTACGAAGCATTCCATAAATGCCAAGTCTTATAAAAAAACATGCTGACAATTAACCCAAAGGAAATTGAAATTACTAAATTACATCACTATTTATTGGGTGCTATTGGACCAAGACCTATTGCATTTGCCAGTACAATTGATGTAAATGGCATCCCTAATTTAAGCCCATTTAGTTTCTTTAATGTATTTAGTGCTAATCCTCCTATTTTGGTTTTTTCACCTGCACGGAGTGGTCGAACAGGAGCAACAAAAAATACATTTGACAATGTAAAAGCAACAAAAGAGGTGGTAATTAATGTGGTTAATTTTGACATTGTTCAGCAAATGTCGCTTTCGAGTTCTCCTTATGATGCAAGTATAGATGAATTTATAAAATCTGGATTAACTCCTATACCATCAGAAACTATTCAACCTTTTCGGGTTAAAGAATCTCCTGTTCAATTTGAGTGTAAGGTAAATGAAATTATTGAATTGGGACAAAACGGAGGAGCTGGTAATTTAGTAATATGTGAGGTTTTAAGAATTCACATTAATGAAAAGGTACTAGATGAAAAAAGAATGATAGATCAACATAAAATAGATTTGGTTAGCCGAATGGGGGGCAATTGGTATTGTAGAGCAGACAAGAATTCGATGTTCGAGATTCAAAAACCACTAACCACCATCGGAATTGGAGTTGATCAAATACCTCGAGCAATTAGAAATAGTTCTATTTTATCTGGTAACGACTTAGGGCTTTTGGGAAGTATTGAAGTTTTACCAACAGCACAAGAAATAACTAATTATGATGCTCCAAAAGGAGAAAGACATCAAGTAGCAAAAGATTTATTAGCAAAGGGAGAAACTATAAATGCTTGGAAAGTATTACTCAAATAAAACATGTGTTTCAACATTAAAAATGCCAAATTTTTTGACTATATTTTACCTCCCCCCATTTACTAGGGTTGATTTTCTATACTACAGGAAGTTCATCAACTGTTTTAGAATCTAATGCATCTCTAACCCCATTTCCAACCAAAACAAAAGCCAATACCATTAGTATAATGGCTATACCAGGTAATATTGCCAAATAAGCTTTTCCAGTAATCAAATAGCCTTTGTGTTCGGCTATTATTTTACCCCAGGTTGCCTGTGGTGGTTGGGCTCCAAAACCTAAGAAGCTTAACCCAGCTTCAATTAGAATAGCAGCTGCAAAATTTATTGCAGAAATCACAATAACAGGACCTAAAACATTAGGAATAACATGTTTAACAATTATTCTTAAATTAGTAAATCCTAGTGCTCTTCCGGCTTCAACAAATTCTTTTTCCCTTAAACTTAAAATCTGACCTCTAACTACCCTCGCAACTTCAACCCACATTGTTAAACCTACTGCAATAAAAACTTGCCAAGTTCCTTTACCTAAAGCCATCGTTATCGCAATGACTAACAATAGTGTTGGAATAGACCAAACCACGTTGATAAACCACATAATCACATCATCTAACCAACCTCTAAAATAACCAGCCAAAGCTCCTAATGAAATGCCTATAACAATAGAAATAAATACAGAAATAAAACCTACAAATAAAGAAATCCATGTTCCAGCCATTAATCTACTCAACAAATCTCTTCCGTATTTATCGGTACCCAAATAATATTTTTGAGTAACAATATTATTTTCTTTTATAATAGTTTTTAGTTCATCAATAGAGATGTGTTTTTTCCCTTCATCTAAAGAATAAAAATCTAAAAATCCATCCGATTCTATAATTTTATTATGATCTAAAGGGAAAACTATATCTGCCAAATTATATTTAACAATAGCACCATTATTAACATCTGAACCAGTATATTTTTCAACAACAAGGTTAAAACCTTCAAAATTATAATCATAGATTGGAATGGTAGTGTAATCATTTTCAATACCCACATTCACAAAATCCCAAAAACTAGTTTCTTTATATTTCTGATTTTTTTTAATTTTAAGTAAATCAATAGTAAATCCAGGTTTTTTGGCGGATATTTCAATAACCTGATCATTAGCCATAGGTGTTCCATCAGGCCGAACCATAGGTCCCAGAATAGCAATCATAGCCGCAGAGAAAATGATAAAAAGTCCAAACATCGAAAGTTTATTCTTTCGTAAACGTTTCCATGCAATTTGCGATAACGATTTTGATGGTATGTTCCCTTTTTTTTTACCCATTATAGTTTCTTCCTTTCCATTCAAATGTAATCATTATTGATGTTATCCATACAAATAATAGGTATATGGGATAAACAACTTGAACAGGAATAAAATAATATAACACTTTTTTTCTTTTAAAGAAAGATGCTGCCAAAAATAATAATATAAAATCAATAAGCCATTTACAAAACAGTAAGATTAAAAGAATTATCCAATATTTTTCGACAAACAGTATTCCAATATAGATGAAAATCAGAGAAATATTTTGAATTAAGACAATCGTGCTGATAAAAAGGAGCCAACTATTTGAATAATATTTTGCTTTAGAAGACCACCTCAATCTTTGATTGATAAAGCTACTAAAACTAGTTTCTTGATTGGTAAGAACAATGAAGTCTTCTTTTAGTGAACCAAGAACATTTTTATTGTGCTTTTTAAACTTCTCCAATAAAAAAACATCATCTCCAGAAGGAGTATTGTACTGATCGAAACCATTTACGACATAAAATTTTTCTTTTAAGTAAGTTAAATTTGCCGCATTGTTTAATATTGGTTTTTTATAAGACAACATACCAAACTCTATACTTTGTATTGCTAACATATCGAGTTGTTGGAATGCTGATAAAAAGCCAGGTTTTTCTTTAAATATAACTGGTCCCAATATCATGTCAGCTTTTTTATTAATTTGTATAGAAATATTAAAAAGCCAATTTGATGGCAAAATACAATCAGCATCGGTGGAGGAAATAATATTATAGTTTGATTTTTCAATTCCACATTTTAACCCTTCTTTTTTAGTATAAGTATTTTCCAATTGATAAAATCTACTATTTAATTCACTATTTTTAAAATAGTTAATTACTATTTCGGAGGTATTATCTGTAGAATGGTCATCAATTATAATAACTTCGAAATTTGCTTTATTATAATTTTGGTTTGATAATGAATCTAAGCAACGAGCAATATTATCTGCTTCATTTCTAACTGGAATAATCACCGATATTTTATTTTCCAACGTATTAAATAATTGATTTACCCCTTCTTTCTTCATGTTATTGAATCCAATTATTATTAAAAGAAGTGAACAGAAATAAATTGTTGTTATTAGAAATAATATAGAAATAATAACTATCAATTTTCTTTAAAAAGTTTAATTTCTTTTAGATTGAAAATTCCTATTAATGCAGGTAAAGCAATGTTTATCAACCACAGTAAAATAGATGCCATTATTATTTGTATTTCTAAATTAGAAATTGTTCCAAATACAAATACAGCAACTGCACCTCTCACTCCTATCTCTGAAATTAATAGGGTTGGGATAAATGAAGCAAACATAAAACAAACTGGAATTAACATCACATCATTTATTGAAGATAATGTAATACTGAAAGCAGTTAAAATAAGATAAAATTGAACAGTAAAAACAATATATCTAATGGTACTCATTAATAAAATAATTGAAAGTTCTAAGGAGGAAAACTCTGATAATGCAAAAACTATTTCTTGCTTTCTGAAATACCTTATCTTGTTTAAAAAAAAATCCAATTTATTAACCCTAAAATAAATTAAAAATAAAAGTAGTGTGGACATAATTAATACAACTATTAAAATAATCGGATGAACTCCAAGATAAAGCAGATGGTATGAGAACATTAATCCTATTACTCCTAAAAGTAGAGTTATTAGAACTTGACTAAAACTCGAAACAATTGTTTTTAATGTTAATTCTTTAAACAATTGCCTATTTAACAACAATGCTCTTGAAGGAATTTCCCCTATTCTATTTGGTGTTATCAATCCTAAAGTTATTCCAGTAATCGTAATCCTAAAAGCTTTAAAAAATGATATTTCTTGAACCTTTCTTATTGAATATCGCCACTTAAAAGCTTCTAACCCCCAATTTAAGACCATCATGATTATTACAATTCCAATTAAATAAAAATTTATCTCCTTAAGAATTGTTTGTTGAAAAGTACCATTAAAATTATCTTTTGTTTTATCATATATTAACCAAACAGCAAAAACACCAATGGTAATTCTGATAAGGAAATTAATATATTTGTATAATTTATTGTTTTTCAAAAATTATCGATTAATAAATAATATACGTTTAAGTTTTATTATTGTGACTAAAGATAAAATAATATTAGGAATTGACCCTGGTACAACTGTAATGGGATATGGTATTATTCATATTAAAGATAATAAGATGAGCTTAGTGGCAATGGGTTCTATTGAATTAAATAAATTAGAAACTCATTTTTTAAAATTAAAAAAAATATTTGAACGAACTCATTATCTCATCAATGAATATCAACCTGATGAATTTGCAATTGAAGCACCATTTATGGGAAAAAATCCACAATCGATGCTAAAATTAGGTAGAGCTCAAGGCATTTCGATGGCGGTAGCTTTATCAAAAGAAATTCCAGTAAGTGAGTATGCTCCAAGAAAAATAAAACAATCCATTACTGGAAGAGGTACAGCTTCTAAAGAACAAGTTGCGGCAATGTTGGTTCAACTATTAAAATTAAAATCCTTGCCTAAACATTTGGATGCAACAGATGGATTAGCAGTAGCTGTCTGTCATTATTTTCAGATGGGAAAATCCGACTCAACTAAAATTTATTCAGGGTGGGAATCTTTTGTAAAAAACAATCCCAAGCGAACTAAATCTTAAGAATTAATAATTTTTTTTTGAATTGCTACTAATTCACTCTCTTCGAACTTTAATTTAGGACGAGAAAAATTAATATCCTCTACCTTATTTAATGGAACTAAATGAATATGGGCATGAGGAACTTCTAAACCGATAACAGCAATTCCAATTCTTTTACAAATTACTGCTTTTTCAATTTTTGCAGCAATTTTCTTTGCAAAAATCCATAATTCAGCAAAAGAACTATTCTCAATATCAAAAATATAATCTATTTGTTTTTTAGGAACAATCAAGGTATGACCGTAAGCTATAGGGAATACATCTAAAAAAGCAATAAAATGCTCATTTTCTTCAATAATATAAGCAGGAATTTCTTTTCTAATAATTTTAGTAAAAACAGATTCCATTACCTAGAAATTTCTAATATTTCAAATTTTATTACACCAGAAGGAATCTTTACTTCTGCTACATCTCCAATAGATTTTCCTAACAATCCTTCACCAATAGGAGAATCTACAGAAATTTTCTTTTGTTTTAAATCAGCTTCTTTTTCAGATACTAATGTATATTCCATTATAGAACCATTTAAGATGTTCTTAATTTTAACTTTTGATAAAATCAATGCCTTCGATAAATCTAATTGAGATTCATCTATCACTCGGGCAGTTGCTAAAACTGTTTCAAGCTTTGAAATCTTCAATTCTAATAAACCTTGAGCTTCTTTGGCAGCATCATATTCTGCATTTTCAGATAAATCTCCTTTATCTCGTGCCTCCGCAATTTGGGCAGAAATTTTACCTCTTTCTACGCTAATCATATAGTTTAACTCATCATTAAGTTTTTTGAGTCCTTCTGCTGTGTAATAATTAATCTGTGCCATAGTTCGTTCCTTTAAAGCTAAAAAGAGAACCCTAAAATAGAGTTCTCTTCATTTAAAAATATTTTATTAGAAATTATAAATCAAACATAATTCCAATGCTATGAACTCCTGAAAAATTTTCAGTCATTTGATAGGCATAATGCACATCAAATGTAGTTCCTTTTTTACCCACTGGAGCAATAAAAGAAGCTCCAAAAGCTGGTCCAGTATATGCAGATGTTCTTTTTTCAGAATTAAACCATGTGCTTTGTTCAAGAACATACCCACCTCTTAGCATAAACATATTTCGGAAAGAATATTCCAAACCAAATCTGTATTGATCTTTGGTAAAAGAATTAGAAGTAAAGTTACCTGCAACGGTTACTTTATGATTGGCAGTAATTGCTTTACTAGTAGAATCAATTTTTGGAGAAATATAAATATCATAAGAAGCACCAATATTTAACAAAGAAGGTAATTGGTAGGATGCAGCTCTATGATCTTGAGTTGAAGAAACATCAAATCCAACATTATCGTTGGTTTCTGTAAATGACAATCCGTCTCCAGAATATTTCATAGTAGGACCAACATTTTTTAAAGCAATACCAAATTTTACTTGGTCATTATCGCCAGTCACATATCTAACGCCAGCATCAAAAGCAATTCCTCTTGTAGAAGCATTTGGAATAGATTCACTGATAATTCTCATGCTTAAACCACCAGAAATACTTTTAGAAAAAGTTTTAGCATATCCTAAATCCATAGTTGTATATTTAGGAGAAAAAGTTCCTATTCCACCTTCAGGAAGATTAACTTCAGTAATATCAATATCACCAAAATTCATACTCATTATAGATAGACCAATAACACCAGTTTCTCCAACTTTCTTAGCAAATCCAAAAGAATTGATATTAATTCCAGATCCAACAAAATATCTTTTGTGATTCACTAATAATTCCAAATTTCTAGTATAAGCCATTCCTGCAATGTTAAGTCCCATAGCTTCTAAGCCAGTAGCTGAAGCAGTATTTGCTCCGCCAAAACCAACACTTCTAGTCCAAGGATTTATCAATAATTGAGAAGCACCTGCTTCACCAGCTCTATCTTCATTACCTCCAACTGCAATTATAGAATAACAAAATGTTATTGCTAATATGATAGCTAATTTAATTTTTTCCATTTTTATAAATTATGTTGTAACTATTGTAATAATTATTTTTCTAAAATCCATTTAAGTCAGTTGGTTTAATCACACCAAACCATTTTAATGTTCTTTCACCAACATCGGGT
>PFUQ01000084.1:1591-4247 GCA_002790175.1 Flavobacteriales bacterium CG_4_9_14_3_um_filter_32_8 | reverse complement strand
ATTAAATCCACTCTGTTTTATTTATTACCCTTACAAAAGCATTGAGTAGCCTACTTAAGTTATGGTGTGTACACCATTAAATCAACAAAACAGAATTAATTACGACTTTAAAAGGAAGTGTTGCTGCACTCCCTTTTTTGTTATCCTATTTTTGGTGCTAAAGTAAAATCCTTCCGTCCAGAAAAATTGGACGGAAGAAAATAATTTAAAAAAATTTATCTTTTTTATCAAAAAATAATTTATCACGTTCAAAATCAAATATTTGGAAGTTATTTTGTTGTCCACCTAATATTTTAGTCATCTCGTTGGTTTCGATGGTAACTTTTAGTTTAAAGTCGTTGGTGTATTTAAAACATTGGCAAGTGCGGCAATATTTAATTTCTGCCCCAAGCTGTTTTAACTCTTCCATATAGTTGTAAAAACTACTCTTTGATAAATCTATACGTTTGGCTATTTCCTCTGGCGTGCCTTTAATTTGCTTGTTTATCAATTGATGTGCTCTGGCAATCTGGCTATACTTTTGTATCATAGCTGTTGTATTTTGGTTTGACAACTGAATTTATTTTACAAACGTAATTAAAAAATCAATTGATTTTTAGTACTTTTGGTTCTATTTGATAATCCTAAAAAAAATTAAAAAATGAAATTATTTGAGAAAGTTCGAGCGTTAAGAAAAGCCAAAGGTTTTTCGCAATCTGCTATGGCTGAAAAATTAAACTTGAGCCAAAAAGCTTATTCAAAAATTGAATGTGGAGAAACTCATTTAACATTAGAACGATTGGATGAAATTTCCAACTTGTTGGGATATAACAAATTGCAAATAATTACCTTAGATGTAGAAGTTATTTTAGGTAAAATGCCCATGCCCGATGATGTTATCAATTATCTGCCGATTGATTTGGTAGAAAAATTAATTAACGAATATGAGGTAAAATTGAAAGCACTAATAAAAGAATTGGAAATAGCAAAGGCAACCATAAAGCAATTTAATCAAGAAAATTAATTTAAAAATGACAACGCTTTAACAATTGCTGCCTCCAAACCTAAAATGTTATTTCCACCAGCTGTAGCATAAAAAGGCTGACCTCCACCTCCACCTTGCATTTCTTTAGCTGCTTCTCTAATGATATTTCCAGCATGTAATCCTTTTTCCTTTACCAAATTATCAGAAATGACTATGGTTAAATTAGGTTTTTGGTTGATTTCAGCACCTAAAATTAAAAAAAGATTTTCGACTTGTCCCTTTAGCTGGAAAGCTAAATCTTTTATAGTAGCACTATCTCCAATATCAATTCTTTGAGCAATTACGTTAATTCCTCCAACAATTTCGATTTTAGTTAACAAACCCTCTTTAATCAACTTTGTTTGTTCTTTGCTTCCTTGATTGTCCGTTTTACTAATTTGCTTTTTAATTTCTATTAAAGCATCAATAATAGGTGCAGGGAATTTAATTTTTGTAAAATCATGAATGGCGTTGTTGATTGTATCGATTTGAATAATTTCTAGAGTTGGTTGATGTTGTTGAATATCAGAAAAATTACCAACTCTTAAATAATCTTCCATCAATTGTTTTTTTATAGAAGAAATTTCATTTAATAAATCATCCGAAACTATTCCTGCTAACTGATTTTTATCAATGATTTCAATTTTATTCTTTAACCATAATCCAGCACCTTCAGAAGTTAGTGCTTCGATTCTACGAATTCCAGCAGCTACAGAACCTTCCGATTTTATTTTAAACAATCCTATTTCTTTGGTATTGTTTACATGAATTCCTCCACATAATTCTTTCGAATCTCCAAATTGAATCATCCGAACAACATCTCCATATTTTTCTCCAAACAACATCATGGCTCCTTTTTCTTCTGCAATAGAAATTGGAATTGCCCTGTGTTCCTCTAAAGCATATCCTTCCCGAATTTTGCTGTTTACCAAGTTTTCAATTTTAGTCAACTCTTCATCAGTAACTTTTTGGAAATGAGAAAAATCAAAACGTAAATATTCAGCGTTTACCAACGAACCTTTTTGTTCTACATGTTTGCCTAAAACTTTTCGTAATGCATGGTGCATTAAATGGGTTGCCGAATGATTGCTTGCAGTTAGTTTTCTTGTTTTATTTTCTACAACAGCTTTAAAATGTGCAGTTACATCTTTTGGCAATTGTTCTACAAAATGAATAATTAAATTATTCTCTTTTTTGGTATCAACAATGCTAATTTTTTCTCCGTTAGTTTCAATATATCCAGTATCTCCAACTTGTCCACCACCTTCGGGATAAAATGGAGTTAAATTAAATACCAATTGGTAGAGTTCTTCTCCTTTTGCTTTCACTTTTCGGTATTTAGTAATATAAACATCCGATTCGGTATAGTCATAACCTACAAACTCTTCTACATCATCTGCTTTTAGTGGTATCCAATCACCAGCCTCAATTTTTCCTGCTGCTCTGGAACGTTCTTTTTGTTTTAAGAGTTCCTCAGAAAATCCTGGCATATCGACATGAAAATGATTTTCTAGAGCCAATAATTCTGTTAAATCTATCGGGAAACCGAAGGTATCAAACAATTCAAAAGCAAATTTTCCGTCAATCATTTTGTCGTTTGCTGTTTCAGTATAATGTTCGAATCGTTGTATCCCTTTTTCTAAAGTTCTTAAA
>PFUQ01000084.1:0-1585 GCA_002790175.1 Flavobacteriales bacterium CG_4_9_14_3_um_filter_32_8 | reverse complement strand
TGATAAACGCTTGTTTTTGGTTCAAAAAACTATATCCGTAACGAATTGCTCTTCTTAATATTCTACGAATCACATATCCAGCACCAGTGTTTGAAGGTAATTGACCATCGGCGATTGAAAAAGAAACTGCTCGTAAATGATCACTAATAACACGAACTGCAACATCTTGTTTAGAAGTTGAATAGTTGTAAACAACTCTAGATATTTCTTCAATTTTTTTAATAAATGATGTAAACACATCAGTATCGTAATTCGATTTTTTGCCTTGTAAAACCATCGCCAAACGCTCAAAACCCATTCCTGTATCGACATGTTGAGCAGGTAATTTTTTTAGTTCACCCGAAGCCAATCGGTTAAACTCCATAAACACCAAGTTCCAAATTTCTATCACTTGTGGATGGTCGTTGTTCACCAATTCTCTACCTGAAATTTTTGTTTTTTCTTCTTCCGAACGTATGTCCACATGAATTTCAGAACAAGGACCACAAGGACCGGTATCGCCCATTTCCCAAAAGTTGTCTTTTTTGTTGCATTTTAAAATTTTGTCTTCGGTTAGCCCATTTTTCACCAACAAATTTTTCCACAAGTTGTAAGCCTCTTCGTCCCATGGAGTTCCATCTTTTTCATCGCCACCAAAAACGGTAAAATACAAGTTATTTTTATCGATGTGATAAATATCAACTAATAATTCCCACGCCCATTCTATCGCATCTTTCTTAAAATAATCACCAAAACTCCAGTTGCCCAGCATTTCAAACATGGTGTGGTGATAAGTGTCAACACCTACTTCTTCTAAATCGTTGTGTTTACCTGAAACACGCAAACATTTTTGAGTATCGGCAATACGCGAAAATTTTATTTCTGAATTTCCTAAAAACAAATCTTTAAACTGATTCATGCCAGCATTGGTAAATAGTAGAGTTGGATCATTTTTTACCACCATTGGTGATGAAGGAACAATATGATGCTGTTTTTGAGCGAAAAAATCTAAAAATGTTTGACGTATTTGTTTAGAATTCATTTTGTTAATTAATGTTAAATATGCGTTAATCCAATTTCCCCCATTTGATTTTATTCAAATTTGATTAATTTAGTGGTCAAAATTAGCATATAATTTTTTAATGGCTAAAACAAAATATAGATATAATTCACATACGTTAAGCTATGATAAAATTGAGCTGACTTTTAAAAAAAAGTTGGTAAAATCACTTAATTTTTTGGGTGCCAGTTTAGTTATCGCTATAATCATTTATGGAGTTACCTATACCTATATTGATTCTCCAAAAGAGAAACAACTTAAAAGTGAAAATGCTGAACTACTTTCTCAATATGCTATTTTGGATAAAAAATTAGAACAATTAACCGCAGTTCTAAAAGATATTGAACATAGAGATGATAACATTTATCGGGTAATTTTTGAAGCAGAGCCAATTGCAGATGAAATTAGAAATGCTGGTTTTGGTGGAGTAAATAGATATGAAGAGTTAGAAGGGTATAACAATTCTGAGTTAATTATTAAAACTTCAGAAAAGTTAGACATGTTATCTAAACAACTTTACATTCAATCTAAATCTTTCGATGAAGT
>PFUQ01000235.1 GCA_002790175.1 Flavobacteriales bacterium CG_4_9_14_3_um_filter_32_8 | reverse complement strand
TGTTGTAATTGCTAATTGCTTCATCATATTGTTTTTTATTTCGTAAGGCACTTCCTAAGTTATTGTAAACAAAAGGAAGCTTGCTGTCCACTAAAATAGCTTTTTTATAATCAGCAATTGCTCCTACAAAATCGTTTAATTGTCTTTTTGCACTGCCTCTATCATTGTAGGCATATGCATAATCGGGTTTATTTTTTATGGCATTGGTGTAATCCTCAATGGCTTCTTTTAATTTATCATGTAAAAAATAAATGCCACCACGGTAATAATAGGCTTGTGCATTTTTCTCATCTACTCGAATGGCATCGTTAAAATCCTTTAAAGCAGCTGCTATATTTTCAAGTTCTTGATAAGACCTACCTCTAATAAAATAAGCATTATTTGAATCTGGTTTCAATTCAATTACTTTATTAAAATCAACAATGGCTTCTTTAAAATCGCCTAATTGATATTTGATAGAACCTCTGTTAAAATAGGCTTTGTCAAAATTAGGGAGCAGCACAATGGCTTGATTAAAATCGCTTATTGCTCCCTGAAGGTTTTTTGCATTAAACTTTTCAATTCCTGCATTGTAAAGTTCTTGAGCTTGCATGGTGGCGAAAGCGGAAGTATCTCCAACATTAACGTCTTGGGCAAAAATGAATGTGCCAAAAGACATCATACTAACTAATAAAGTTGCTTTAATTTTTCTCATGTGTGTAAAATTTATCGACCAATTTAATAATATTTGTTTTAAACAATAGCTATTTTAGGATTAAATTATAATAAATTAATAACAGTAAGATTGACACGGAAAATTTATAGTTTTGAAATCATGAAAATTCCTAACAATACCATTCGTTCTGCTGCTAATTATTTTACTAGCGAGTTAAGTAATTTATATGATAAATCTGAATTACAACAACTCTTACACCTAACTTTTTTACATTATTTTGGGTTTACTAAATTAGATTTTATGACCAATGATAAAAAGTTATTATCGGAATCGGATTTATTAAAAATTATTTATGCTGTTAAAGGATTAAAAAAAAATAAACCATTGGCTTATATTTTAGGAGAATGGGAATTTTATGGTATTTCTTTAAAAGTAAATGAACACACATTAATTCCAAGACCTGAAACTGAGGAATTGATTCAGTTAATAATTAATGAAAATAAGCACCAAAAATCTATAAAAATTTTAGACATAGGAACTGGCTCTGGTTGTATTGCTTTGGCGTTAAAAAAACACTTGCCACAAGCAACAGTTACTGCTTGGGATATTTCGGAAGAAGCGTTGAAAATTGCCAAAGAAAATGCAATTAAAAATAGTTTAGCTATTTCTTTTCATCAGATAGATATTTTAAGTGATAAACACACTAACTCTTCCGAAAAATTTGATGTTATTGTGAGTAATCCACCTTATATTACGCATGCTGAAAAATCGTTAATGCAGGAAAATGTATTGAATTATGAACCTCATTTAGCTCTTTTTGTAGAGGATAATAATCCTTTCTTATTTTACGAAACCATTTCCGATTTTGCTTTGCAGCACTTATCCGCAAAAGGTAAACTCTATTTTGAATTGAATGAAAAGTATGGAAAAGAAGTAAAACATCTACTTTCTTCAAAAGAGTTTAATGAAGTTGAAATCGTGCAAGATATTAACGGAAAAGAGCGAATAATAAAATGCTCAATTAAATAAGATATTCTGAATCTTGAGCTGGAATTCGGATATTTTTAAAACCGACATCCAATAATTTTTCTCGGTATTCTTGTTGTGCTTCATAACTTCCATGAACCAAGAAGAATTCTTTTATTTGTGTAGGATCTTGGCAACTTAAGTAAGTAATCATTTCTTGGTAGTCACCATGAGCACTGTATTCGTCTATCATTCTGATGTCAGCTTTTACCTGATATTCAGCTCCAAAAATCCGAACTGTTGTTTCCCCATTTTTTAACCTTCCACCCATAGTAGAAGGCTCACAATAACCTACAATTAATATGGTATTTTTTTTACTCTCAATGTTATTTGCCAAATGATGCAATATTCTACCAGCTTCCATCATGCCGGAAGCTGAAATAATAATACAAGGTTCTTGAATGGCATTAAGTAATTTAGATTCTTCCACTTCGGTAATGTAATGTAACCGATTAAATCCGAAAGGGTCTGCATCAGACTTCATGTAATCGATTAAATCTTTATGGTAACATTCGGGATGATTTTTTAGAATTTGTGTGGCATTGGTGGATAAAGGACTATCTACATAAACATTAATTTTTGGAAGTTTTCCAGCAGCTTCTAAACGGTCTAATGCATATACAATTTCCTGTGTTCTACCTAAGCTAAATGCTGGAATAATTAGTTTTCCTTTTTTTAGAACACAAGTTTCGTTAATTACTTGAAGTAATTTACCTTCCGAATTTTCTAAGTTTTCGTGTAACCTGTTTCCGTAAGTAGATTCAGCAATAATGTAATCCGCTTGAGGAAATGGTTTTGGATTTTTAATAATCCGATGATTTTGTCTGCCAATATCTCCTGTATAGCACAATTTAATGAGTTTTCCTTCTTCTTTAATCCTTAAATTTATTGCTCCAGCACCTAAAATATGACCGATTACAGTAAAACATAATTCTATTTCATCATCTATTTTTACCCATTTTTCGTAAGGAATACTCTTAAAATGAGTTAAAGCTATTTTTGCTTCTTCAATAGTATATAAAGGTTGAACAAGTTCGTTATCGTCTAATCTTCTTTTTTTATTTCTGTATTCTGCATCCGATTCCTGAATGTGAGCACTATCTACCAACATAATTTCACAAAGATCTAAAGTGGCTTCGGTACAAAATACTTTTCCTTTAAATCCTTTTTTTACAAGGTAAGGAATTGCTCCAGAATGATCGATGTGGGCATGAGATAAAATACAATAATCAATTTCTGTAGGCTCAAAACCTAAATTTTGGTTGTGGTTAGAATTGATGGCTTCCCGACCTTGAAATAAACCACAATCTAGTAAAATAGTTTTACCATTTCTAGTGATTAAAATATGTTTACTTCCTGTAACGGTTTGTGCAGCTCCTTTAAATAGAATTCTCATGTATTGTTTATTGTGAGGTAAAGATAATATTAATATCTTTAAAAAGTTTTTGAAAAAGAAAAAATGAAATTAGATATATTAGCAATTGGAGTGCATCCCGATGATGTAGAGTTAAGTTGTGCAGGAACGCTGTTAAAACACATTGAGTTAGGTAAAAAAGTTGGAATTTTAGACTTAACGCATGGCGAATTAGGAAGTAGAGGTAGTGGTGATTTACGACTCATTGAAGCAGCTAATTCTGCCAAAATATTAGGTATTTCTATTAGAGAAAACTTGGGGTTTGCTGATGGGTTTTTCATTAATGATAAAACACATCAATTGCAAATCATTAAAATAGTAAGAAAATATCAACCAAATATTGTACTTGCCAATACGCCATCAGATAGACATCCCGATCATGGTAGAGCTTCTCAATTGATATCTGAAGCTTGTTTTTATTCAGGTTTGCTAAAAATTGAAACAGAATTAGACGGAGTGAAACAAAATTTTTGGCGACCAAAAGCAGTTTATCATTACATTCAAGACCGATATATACAACCCGATTTTGTAGTAGATGTAACTAACTTTGTGGATAAAAAAATGGAAGCCATCCTCGCTTTCAGCTCTCAGTTTTACAACCCCGATTCTAAAGCTCCAGAAACTCCAATTTCGAGTAAAAAATTTTTAGATTTTGTAAAAGCACGAATGGCAAACTATGGTAGGGATATTAATGTAGATTTTGCCGAAGGTTTTAAAGTGGAAAGAGTAGTAGGAGTGGAAGATATCACTCAATTGAAATAATAGTAGTTTACTTTCGTTTTTAAATGCAATTTCACGATTTATTGATTGAATTTTATTTCTCAAATAACGAACAAATCTGAGTTTAACAAAAATGTTTACACTCTATTTACTGGACAAATAATCGTTCAGGCAATTTCATTTTTTGTAGGTTTTATTATCACTAGATTATATGCACCTGAACAGATTGGAGTTTATTCGTTGTTTATAGGAATAACCACTATTTTAACTATTATTTCAACAGGCAGATATGATGCAGCAATAGTTGTTGAAGAAGATGATGGTAAAGCAAAATCTTTATTGCTGCTATCATTACTGATTAGTTTTTGGTTTAACTTCTTGCTATTTGTTTTTTTATATTTTTTTTCCAATCCATTTATGAATTATTTTAACATCAATAGTTTAGGAAAATGGATTTTAATAATTCCGATTACAGTTTTTATTGGGAGTATTATTAAGGCAGCTCAAAATTATTATAACAGATATTCGGAGTATGGTAAAATGAAAAATTCTGACATCATTAAATCAGCAGGTAATTCAGTTTTTTCTGTTGCGTTTGGGCTACTCCAATTTTTAAGTGGAGGATTAATACTCGCTAACTTTATTGGTAACCTTTTTTCTGCTCTGTTCTTAGTGCTGAAATTTTCCAATTTTTTTTGGAAAGATATTCATTTATTTTACTCCATTCAACAGCTAAAAGAAGTAGCAGTTCAATACAAAAATTATTTAATATCGTATTCTTTATCAGGACTGTTAAATGCTTTAGTCACCAATGGCACACCAATTTTTATTGTTTATTTTTTTAGCGAAAAAATAGCAGGATATTATTTTATGGCAGAAAAAGTGATAAGTATTCCAATTGGATTAATTGTTGCTTCAATTTCTAGGGTTTTTTACCAAAAAGCCAGTGAATTGTACCGAGAAGATAAAACCAAATTTTTAGCATTGATAATAAACATTCAAAAAAAAATGGTTTTATTTTTAGTTCCATTTTTAATTATTTTATCTGTTTTTGCTCCTTACTTTTTTAAATTATTTGGTGAGGGTTGGGGATATGCAGGTGAAATGGTAAAATATTTTGCCATTTTAATTTTTTTAAGTAATGTAGTTGCTCCTGTAGGTTATATCTCAAATGTAATTAATAGGCTCGATATTTTACTTTATTTTAATATTAGTATTGCAGTTTCAAGAGTAATTACGTTTTATATAGGAAGTTTATATCTGAGTTTCGAATATGCTTTGTTATTTTCATCAATGGTTGTTTCCATTTGCTATTTAGTGTTTAATATTGTACTTAAAAAGAAGATAAAATCAGAAATTAAAAGTGAAAGAGTTTTTTAAAATACTAGTTCAACCATTTATTAATATTGGTATTATCATTATTTTCCCAAGATTTAAGAATAAAAATTACTATACTTTTAAAGTTCTTTTGATGGGTATTCGTCAAAAAATAGTTGGTGTAAATAAAAAAGTAAAATGGCCTGTACATTTTACTTCTGTAGTTATTGCTTCAGAAAAAATTATACCAGGCACTAAAGCTCCTGGATTTTCTATGGGCTGTTTTATTGATGGCAGAAATGGTATTGTTATTGGAGAAAATGTTTGGGTTGGACCCAGAGTTTCATTGATTAGTCAAAACCATAATGAGAATAATTATTTGAAATACGAAACTGCAAAGCCTATCATTATCGGAAAAAATTCGTTGTTAACAGCAAATTGTGTTGTTTTGCCAGAAGTAGAATTAGGTGAACATACTATTGTTGCTGCTGGTGCTGTGGTTACTAAATCCTTTTTGAAAGGTAATCAGGTTTTGGGTGGAGTTCCTGCTAAAGTGATAAAAAAATTAAGCCCTTATCAAGGTTAAACTTGATAAACTTTTTTCCAAATTGCAAAATTTATGAGTCTCCACAAACGTTGGGTGTTAGTTTTTAAAGCATTATCATAAATGCTCTCAAAATTTTCATTAAATCCAGCCCAATCTACAAATTCATCATTCTTTTGTTCGCTAATCATTTCTTTGATGATTGGTTTTAACTCTTTCAACCATTCATTTTCTGGAGTGGCAAACCCAATCTTATCTTTTCGTTCGTAGATTTCTTTTGGAATCAGCTTTTTAAAAGCCTCTCTTAACAGATATTTGCTGGTCGAATTTCTTATTTTATAAGCTCCTGATTGATTAAATACAAACTCAACTAATTCATAATCATCAACAAAAGGAGTTCGGCTTTCTATCGAAAAACGCATTGCATTTCGATCAGCCAATCTTAACAAATGTTTTAGCTTGTTTTGCGTAAATTGATGAGCCAATAATTTATTCAAATCACAACTAAATTCATCATTTTTTAATTCGATTCTTTCGGAATTATCGTTCCATAACTTTTTATTAATGTAGTTTAACTCTGGTTGAGATTGGATTAATCTTTTTTGATAACTGTTCTGAAATAACTTAGAAAAGTTGTATTTCAAAGGCAATAAATAGAGTAGAGAACGGTTAGAAAAATTGCTTTTTTGTCCGTTTATATTATTAAAAAACGAGGAACAAGAAAATTTCTTTAAACTGTTAAAAACACTAGCTACATAATGTGGAGAGTAACCTCCAAATAATTCATCAGCACCCTGACCATCTAAAGTAACTTTTACTTCAGTTTTACTCACCAATTCCATTACTTTGTATTGCGAAAAAGAGCTTGAGGAAGTAAAAGGAATATCCTGATAATAAACCAAATCTTCCAATTGTTCTTTTAAGTCTTTTGCATTAGGACAGGTTTTGTTCCAATTGGTATTAGTGGCTTTAGAAACTAGTTCAGCCCAATGTTCTTCATTAATACTATTATCTGGATAAATAGCCGTAAAAAGCTCTTGAACTTCTTCGTTTTGGTCTTTTTTTTTATTTTTTATGTCATTAATTATGCATGTAATAATGGTGCTATCTAATCCACCGCTTAAACAAGTTCCGATTTCTACATCCGCCCTTAATCGTGTTTTAACTGCTTGATATACTTTCTGGAAAACTACATCGGTTAGTTTATTAAATTTACTAGTATCGAATGCTTCCCATTGCTTATTATATGATAATTCATAGTATTTATTTTTTTTAAAAGTTTTAGTGGTGAGATTGAAAGAGAAATTATGAGCAGGTTTTAATTCGTAAATACCTTTAAAAAAACTTTCATCATCCACCTCTAGCTTTCCTGTTACTAAATAATCATAAACAGCTAGAGGATTAATTTTTTTTTCAAAATTAGGAAGTCGAATAAGACTTTTTATTTCTGATGAAAAAGCAAAACATTCTTCATTATTAACATAATAAAAGGGTTTTACTCCAAAACGATCACGAGCTCCAAAAAGTTCATTTTTTCGGCAATCGTAAAGAACAAACGACCACATTCCATTTAACTTCAATAAACATTCTTCTCCCCATTCGATATAAGCATTTAAAAGAACTTCGGTGTCGGTTTGGGTAATAAATTGATGTCCCAATTTTTCGAGCACTATTTTAATGGATTGGTAATTGTAAATTTCACCGTTAAAAACAATCCAATAATTTTTTGATTTATCGCACATAGGCTGATGTCCACATTCAGAATGATCCATGATGGATAACCTTCGGTGCCCTAAACCTAAAAAGTAATTATTATCTAAATCGGAAATTGAAGCTATTGGTGAGTAGGGGAGTTTCGAATTTTTCACTTTTTCGGGAGTATCATTTCCGAAGGTACAAAGGATTTCTTTTTCTGAGAAGAAAGAGCAACCTTCATCATCAGGGCCACGATGTTTTATCGCATCCATTAATGTTGGCAAACTTTCAAGAAGTTTTCTTTTATTGGTTTTTAGTGCTACTATTCCAGAAATTCCACACATAATTAGTTAATAAATTTTTTTTTAGTAGAATTCATAACGAATATTGCTTGTATTTAGTGTTTAAACAAAAAGGTGACAAATTGTGCCACCTTTTTAATGCATAAAATTTATGTTGAAGATTAAGTTTGCATTGCTCCGCAAATGTTGATGACTTGTCCGCTAACATAAGAAGACATATCAGAACCTAGAAAAGTTATCACATTAGCAACTTCTTCAGGGGTTCCACCTCGCTTTAAAGGTATTTTTTCGAACCATCCTGTTACCACCTCTTCTGGAAGTTTAGCAGTCATTTCAGTAATGATGAAACCTGGCGCAACTGCATTACAACGAATGTTTCTTCCTCCTAATTCTTTTGCAATAGATTTTGTAAAACCAATAATGCCTGCTTTTGATGCAGAGTAGTTAGCTTGACCTGCATTTCCTCCAACACCAACAACAGAACTAACATTTACGATAGAACCAGAGCGTTGTTTTAACATCACTTTCTGAACCGCTTTGGTCATGTTAAATACAGATTTTAAATTTACATTGATAACTGCATCCCATTGCTCTTCAGACATTCTCATGAGCAGTCCATCTTTGGTGATTCCAGCATTATTGACTAAAATGTCAATTCGTTCAAAATCTTTTAGAACTTCATCTATCAGGTTCATGCAATCGTCATGGTTACTTGCGTTAGAAGCGTAACCTTTTGCTTTCACACCCATTGCTTTTAATTCTTTTTCTAAAGAAATTGCGTTTTCGTCGTAAGCTAAGTCTGTAAAAATCACATTAGCACCTTCGCTGGCAAATTTTATGGCGATAGCTCTTCCAATTCCTCTGGAAGCACCTGTGATAATAGCTGTTTTTCCTTCTAATATTTTCATAGTTATCTATTAAGCTTTTACATTCATTAATGCTGCCATTGCTGCACCAATATCTCCTGGAGAATCAACAACGGTTATTCCGCATGCTCTAAGTATTCTTTTCTTAGCTTTTGCAGTATCTTCTTCACCACCTACAATAGCACCAGCATGTCCCATTGTTCTTCCAACTGGAGCTGTTTCTCCAGCAATAAATCCAACAACTGGTTTTGTTCCATGCACTTTAATCCAGTTGGCAGCATTGGCTTCTAAATTTCCACCAATTTCACCAATCATTACTATTCCTTCTGTTTCGGGGTCGTTCATAAATAATTCGATGGCTTCTTGAGTTGTTGTTCCAATAATTGGGTCACCACCTATTCCAATAGCTGTAGAAATACCTAAACCAGCTTTCACCACTTGGTCTGCTGCCTCATAAGTTAATGTGCCTGATTTTGAAATAATTCCAATGTTACCATGTTTAAATACAAATCCTGGCATAATTCCTACTTTCCCACCATCTGGAGTGATAATTCCTGGGCAGTTTGGACCTATTAAACGGCAGTCTTTACTTTTTAAATATTCTTTAACAGGAATCATGTCTTTAACAGGAATCCCCTCTGTAATACAAACTATTACTTTAATTCCAGCATCAGCTGCTTCTAAAATTGCATCGGCTGCAAAAGCAGGTGGTACAAATATGATGGAAACATCAGCGCCAGTTTTTTTTACAGCGTTTTCCACGGTATTAAAAACAGGTTTGTCTAAATGGGTAGTTCCACCTTTTCCTGGTGTAACTCCTCCAACAACATTGGTTCCATATTCAATCATTTGTCCTGCGTGAAAAGTTCCTTCTCCGCCAGTAAAGCCTTGAACAATAACTTTAGAATTTTTATTTACGAGTATACTCATTTTATAGTTTTTTTAAGAAGTTCAAAAGTAGAATTTTAAAGCGAAAATCACAATCTGTATCAATAATTAATAATAAGTAATGAACAGGTTTTTAACCGCTTATTTTCTGTTTCCCATAAATCTGAGAAGAAATAAGAAGAGATTAATAAAATCGAGGTATAAACTTAATGCACCCATAATTACTAATTTATTGGTTTCTTCAGTTCCATATTCTACTCCTGAGCCAATTCGTTTTAGTTTTTGAACATCGTAAGCCGTTAAACCTGTAAATATTAAAACACCTAAAACACTTATAATTAATTCCATGGTGGTACTTCCCATGAACATATTTACAATGCTTGCTATCACTATTCCAATAACACCCATCATTAATATCGAACCAAACTTAGTTAAATCTGTTGATGTAGTGTATCCCAAAACTGCCATCACCCCAAATGTGCCGGCGGTAATTAAAAAGGTAGTGAAAATTGATCCTCCTGTGTAAATTAAAAAAATAGTACTTAAACTCATTCCCATTAAAATGGAATAAATGATAAATAGCACAACTAAAACAAAAGAAGACAATTTTTGAAATCCATAAGACATTAGTAAAACTAAACCAAGCGGAGCAAACAGGATGAGGTATCCAAACATATTTAAACCACCTTCTGCTTTAAACATTATTTTAAGCATTTCCATATCGGTGCCAAACCAATAAGAAACTATACCTGTAATTGCTAATGCAGCCGTCATGTAGCTAAATACATTAGACAAAAAATACTTAGTTATTGCTCCTGCTTCTGTTGTAGCATTTTTTTCGATTGGACTTTTTATAAAATTTTGATTTTCCATAGTTATTAATAAAGTTTAGTGTTAAAAAATTATTTTTTATTAAAATTACTAGTTATTACCCTAATTTACTGGATATTAAACTAATAAATTCTTTACGGGTACTGTCTTTTTCAAATGCTCCAATAAAAGAAGAAGTAGTGGTTACGGAGTTTTGTTTTTGAATTCCTCGCATTTGCATGCACATATGCTGAGCTTCAATAACTACGGCAACTCCTAACGGAGATAAAGTGTTATTTATACAGTCTTTTATTTGGTCGGTTAATCGTTCTTGCACTTGTAATCTTCTTGCAAAGGCATCTACAATTCGAGGAATTTTACTTAATCCAACAATTTTTCCGTTGGGGATATAGGCAACATGAGCTTTTCCAAAAAAAGGTAACATGTGGTGTTCGCACATCGAGTAAACTTCAATATCTTTTACAATTACCATTTGTCGATGATTTTCGGTAAACATGGCAGATTTAATAATTTCTGATGGGTCTAAATCGTAACCATGAGTTAAGTATTGCATTGCTTTTGCTACTCTTTCTGGTGTTTTTTCTAAGCCTTCTCTAGTTGGGTCTTCTCCTAAATCTTCGATGATATTTCGATATGAAAAAGCCAAAGATTCTATTTTTTTTTCGTTGTATTGTTCAATTTTCGAATAACCATCCATGTTATTCTCTTGGTTCATGCTGTTCTTGAAATCTGTCATTTTTTAATTTTTTCCGTAATATTTGATGGAGTTATTTTCTGTTTCAACTACTTTAACGCAGTGAAGTTTGCAGTTATGCCGATTTATTTCAATTTCAATTTCGTTCCAAATGGCAATGGCAATATTTTCGGCTGACGGAATTTTGCCAGCCATAAACCCGACATCAAGATTTAGGTTTTTGTGATCCATTTTAATGATTACCTTTTCGTTTAAAATGGCACTCAGTTGTTTTAAATTGATTAAAAAACCTGTTTCTGGATTCACTTCTCCTTTAATGGTAACGAACAATTCGTAATTATGCCCATGCCAATTAGGATTAGAACACTTGCCAAAAACTTCAAAATTTTTCTCATCAGACCATCCTTCTTTGAATAGTCGGTGAGCAGCATTAAATCGTTCTCTTCGGGTTAAATAAATCATGAAACAAAGTTAAGGTTATCAAATGAATTGATTTTGATTTTTAAAATAAAAAATCTCGTTCCAATATTTAGAAACGAGATTATAAAAATCAATTGTCTTCCGACTTCTTTACTGCTTCACCATTTTTTTGGTAGCGATGAGTTTACCATCAGCAATAAGGCTGTAAGTATAAATACCATTTTGCAGGTTTTCGCCATAAACGGTTAATTTTCCTTCGCCTCTTTCGGTAATGTCCACTTGCTTGATGATGCGACCATTGATGTCGTAAAACAACAACTGAGCTTCTTTTACATCGGTTGGTATCACATAATTAATGCTTGTTTTTTCGGCAAAAGGATTGGGTAAATTTTGGTCTAAAATAATGGCGTTCAGGTTTTCTAACTCAATTACTTTTCCTTCACCATTTTCATTATTGCTTGTTCGTGCTTCTGTGTTGCATAAGTTGGCATTATTTACACAAGTAGCCAATGTTTCAACAGCATCCATCAAACTATCAATAGTAGTTTGTTGTTCTTGCATTCCTTTCATTAAAATGGCAATAAAAGCATTGTAGTTTAACGCTTTGTAATTAACAGCAGCACTTATTTGATTTCCTAAACTATCATATTGAGCAGGGAAAATCTGATTGGTTACCAGTTCTGGTAAAATAGGCTCTACTTCTTGGGCAATAAAACCATATTACCACCTTTTTTCCAATTTAATTGGGCAAAAGTTGAAATTGATAGCAGGGAAAATGTAATTACACCTGCCAATTTTAAGTTTAAATTTTTCATAAGCTAAAGTTTTAAGAGTTTATAAATAATTGATTGATTAAAAGATTCTATTTTGATAAAAAGAAGCCCAGAATTGTAATTACTAATGTCTATTTGTAAATTATTGGAATTACTGTTTTGTTGGGTGTATAAGGTTTGACCAATGGTGTTGTAAATGGTAATGGTTAAGGGGGGTAACTGATTTTCATTAGTGATATTAATAAAATCGTTAGCAGGATTGGGGTAGATGTTAATTTGGTTTTCAAAACTATTTTTTGCAACGAAATAAAAAATGTATTTCATCTTGTTGAAGGCGATAAATCGATTCAAAACTCGGATAACACCTAT
>PFUQ01000015.1 GCA_002790175.1 Flavobacteriales bacterium CG_4_9_14_3_um_filter_32_8 | reverse complement strand
GAGAAATTACAAAAGAGAAAAGCGGTGCTGAAGGTTTTGGTTACGACCCCATTTTTAAACCCAAAGGTTATGATTTGTCTTATGCTGAAATGAGTTTAGAGTTGAAAAATGAAATCAGTCATCGTGCAATTGCCACAAAAAAGTTGATTCAGTTTTTAATATAACAATTTTATATTGCTACATTGTTTAATTATTGAATTGCTACTTCTATCACTTCATTAAACAATTGTGTTAAAGAAATTCCTTCATAAGCTGCCATTTGAGGTATTATACTTGCACTCGACAAACCAGGAACGGTGTTGATTTCGATAAAATAAGGTTCGTTATTTTGTAAAATATAATCTGCTCGGGCAATTCCTTTTAAATCTAAAATTTCAACTATTTTTTTGGTGCAAGATTTTACTTTGTTAGCAATATCATCGGGTAAATCTGCAGGTGTAATTTCATTGGATTCACCATTATATTTTGCATCAAAATCAAAAAAATCATTTTCAGAAACTATCTCAGTTATAGGCAAAACATGAATTCCATTTTTGGTACTATAAATACCATTCGTTACTTCTCTCCCTTTTAAATAACTTTCAATAATGGCTTGAGTTCCGTGTGCTAACGCTAAATTGATTGCAGCTTCTAATTCTCCTTCTACCTTAACCTTGGTTACTCCAAAACTACTTCCTCCGTCTGCTGGTTTCACAAAACAAGGCAACCCAACTTTTCCAATTATTGCAGCACTATTAATTGTTTCATTTTTTCTAATTAACACGGCTTCAGCTATTTTAATACCAAAGTTTTTTAAATATTGATTGCACACAAATTTGTTAAAAGTTAAAGTTGCCACCAACTGACTACAAGTAGAATAAGGGATATTCACCATGTCAAAATAGGCTTGTAATTTACCATCTTCACCAGGCGTTCCATGAATTACAATAAAAGCAATATCAAACTTTATAGTCCCAAAAGAAAAATCATTACGATTTATCTCAATTTTTTTTCCCTCATGATAGGCAAACCAACCTTCTTCATCAATTCTTACTTTTATTGGAAGGTACTTTTCTCGATCAATATTTTGAAATACTGTTTCAGCACTTTGTAAAGAAATTACTCTCTCATGACTGTAACCTCCTTCAATGATGGCAATGTTTTTCATATTCAACTTAACTTTATTCTTTCCAAATTTATAGAGATGCTATTTAGAAATAACATGGTCGTTAGATAAATATTCATAATGGATTGTTGATAGAATTATGATGAAATAATCATAAATTTGTTTGATGAAATAGTTTAAACCTAACACAGATGAAAATACAATCCGAAAAAATTCAATTGGCACAATGGCTTTTGAGTACTGAAAATTTGAATATCATTAAGCAAATTAAAGCAATGTTTGAATCAGAAAGGATAACTACTTGGAATGAAATGCCCGATACAATTAAAGACGGTGTAACTATCGGATTAAAAGAATCAGAAAAAGGGATGGGTGTAACGCATAAACAAGCAATGAAACCATATAAAAAATGGCAAAACAAATAATTTGGACTCCTCAAGCCGAAAAAACGTTCAATAACATTGTTGTTTATTTAGAGGAAAATTGGACTAAAAAAGAGGTATTGAATTTTATCGAAGCTACTGAAAATATCATAAGGCATATTGCTCGAAATTCAAAAATGTTTCGCCAATCTTTTAGGAAAAATCTTTACGAAACAGTAGTTACAAAACACAACCTACTTATTTTTTGATAAAAGACACCACTATTGATATAATTATCTTTTGGATACAAGACAGCACCCAAAAAACAAAAGCAAACAGGTTTTGTGATAAACCATTAGCTTTACCATAAAATGAACAAACAAAAAATAATAGTTTCTGTTACCAATGATTTAGCTACCGACCAACGAGTAGATAAAATCTGTAATACACTTTTAGAACTAAATTTTGATGTTTTATTGGTTGGAAGATTACTTCCTAAAAGCCAAAATACTGACAGAAAATACAAAACAAAAAGGTTTAAACTTTGGTTTAATAAAGGTCCTTTGTTTTATGCCAATTATAATATTCGATTATTTTTTTTCTTGTTATTTAAAAACACAGATGTACTTTGGAGCAACGATTTGGATACTTTGTGGGCAAATTATGCTGTTGCAAAATGGAAGAATAAAAAATTGATTTTTGATAGCCACGAGTATTTTACTGAAGTCCCAGAATTAGTTAACCGACCAAAAGTAAAAGCTATTTGGAAACGAATTGAACGAAAAATTCTACCTCAACTAAAACATGTGTTAACGGTAAGTTCGTCCATTGCTGAACTCTACAAAAAAGAATATCATATTGATGTGAAATTGCTAAGAAATGTTCCACTTTTGAACCATCAAAATATGGAAGTTGAAAATATTAAAATTGAAGGGAAAAAAATTATCCTTTACCAAGGAGCAATCAACATAAACAGAGGGATTGAACTGATGGTTAATGCTATGGAATACATTGATAATGCTTTTTTATACATTATTGGTTACGGTGATATTTTTAAAGAAATAGAACAATTGATTCATCAAAAAAAATTAACTGATAAAGTAAAATTATTGGGAGAAATTCCACTAGAAAAATTACAAGATTACACACAACAAGCCGATTTAGGATTAAGTTTAGAAGAAGATAAAGGACTAAACTATCGCTTTTCATTGCCCAACAAATTATTTAATTACATTCATGCTGGCTTACCAGTTTTAGTTTCTAATTTACCAGAAATGAAAACCCTAGTGACTCACTATCAGCTTGGAGAAATTATTGAAAGTTATAACAGTAAACACATTGCTGAAAAAATAAATACAATGTTGAACAATGCTGAAAAAATGAAAACTTGGAATGAAAATGCGAAAAAAGCAAGGTTAGAATTAAACTGGGAAAAAGAAAAACAAGTAATTGCTAATTTATTTTGAACGAGATTAATATTATATCATTCGATGTGCCTTTTCCTGCAAATTATGGTGGAGTTATTGATGTTTTTTACAAAATAAAATATTTTCACAGCAAAGGGATAAAAATTCATTTGCATTGTTTTGAATATGGTAGAGGTGAGCAACCAGAATTAGAAAAATATTGTGTTTCGGTGAATTATTACCAACGAAAAAAAGGATTGCCTTCTTTATTAAGTTTAACTCCTTATATAGTAAAATCAAGAGTCTCAGCTCAATTAAAAGCTAATTTACTAAAAAATAATTTCCCTATATTTTTTGAAGGATTACATACTTGTTTTTTGTTGAATGATATCGCTTTTAAAAATAGAGTTAAAATTTTCAGAAGCCATAATATAGAACATCATTATTACCATAATTTAGCTGTAGCAGAAAAAAATATCACAAAACGGCAATATTATCAATCTGAAGCTAAAAAATTACTTCATTTTGAACCTATTATTAAAAATGCAACTGTTTCTTTGGTAGTTTCCTTGACCGATTTAACCTACTTTAAGAATAAGTACCCTAAAAGCCGATTTGAGTTTGTACCTTGTTTTCATGCTAAAGAAGAAGTAACAGTAAAGTTAGGTAAAGGCAACTATGTATTATATCATGGGAATTTAAGCGTTCCAGAAAATAAAAATGCTGTCGAATTTATCATCCAACAACTTTTTAAAGCGTTAACTATTCCATTAATAATTGCTGGATTAAATCCTCCTACTGATTTAATTCAACTTGTTAAAAAATACCATCATATCAGTTTAATCGCAAATCCGAACGATCAGGAAATGAATGAATTAATTTCCAATGCTCAAATTAATCTTTTATACACCAACCAAGCAACTGGACTAAAACTAAAATTATTAAATGTGCTTTATAATGGAAGACATTGTATCGTAAATTCTAAAATGGTTGAAGGAACTTCGCTTAGTGAATTGTGTAGTGTTGAAGACGATATTTCAGAACTCAAAAAATTAATCATGACTAATTTTATTAGCGAAGTATCAACCCAAGAAATTGAAAAACGAAAGGTCGCTTTATTAAGAGATTATTCCAATGAAAGTAGTTATCAGAAAATAATAGAAACTTTACAATCCTTTTAGTTTCTCTTCTGCCTTCGCCTTATAAAAACCGTTTGTTGCAATAATTTCTTTTAATATCTTTTTTGCTTTATCAGTTTGTTTTAACTCCAATAAAGACAATGCTTTGTACCAAGTTGCTTCTTCATGAAATTCCTTATTTTTGTTGGTTAATACTTGATTAAACTTTCCTTCTGCTTTTTCATATCGCTGCAAATGATAATCACTTAATCCTCCATAAAACCAACTATTTACTTCTGTTGGATGTTTGGAGAGAATAATATTAAACTGATCTATTGCATCACTATATTTTTTATTTTTATAAAGTGCAATGGCTTTTTCTAAGGTTTCTTTGTAAGTAACTTCAACAATTGTTTCATCTCTTTCTTTTTCGGCAATATCTTGGTCAACTTTTGTTTCAAAATCGGCTGAAACAGTTTTGGTGTCAACAATTTGTTTTTTATCATATTCCTGTTGAAACTCTGTGGTATAATCTACTACTTTATAAGAGTCTATTGTAATTGTGTTTTGTTGATTTCTATCGCTAAATTCATTTGCTTCCTCAGCTTTACTAGTTGCAGCATAACCTGCATTTGTATATTTAGCTCTTTTTTTACCCGATGTAATTTTTGTTGCATTTTTTTCTTTTTTTACACCAGCTTTAGTATCATCAACACTTTGACCACTAGCTTTTTCTGCAACCCCTAAACTAGCCCCTTCAGTAGAAACAGAACTCGGAACAGGTAGGTCGGCTAAATTTACATTATCTTCTCTTCTATTATCCAAACTAGCATTTTTAAGATTCTCCTGTTGTTTTTCATTTTCCCCTTTTAAATTATCAATCCTCTCATCTGATTTAGTTGTTGAAACGATATTCTCCTCTTCCAAAGCTGATATTTCATCCATATAAACACTCTTTTTAACATTAGAAAATTTAGGAGATTGCTCAGGTATAGGTGGTTTTTGGTTATTTAGAATAGCTTTAAAGACAGCATCTTGTTGTTCAGCATCCTTATCTTCTCCCAACGAAATGGCATCTTTTGTGCTTTCAATACCGTTACTTTCTTGTGTATTGAGTTGTGTTTTTAATTTGAGTTCTCCTGCTTTTTCAATGGATTTTTCTTCTAAAGGAATTTGTTCTTGGTTTAGTGCTAAATTTTTCTCGCTATTAATGGTTTTGGTAAAATAACTGATGCTAAAATATGCTCCAAAAATAATTACCAATAGTGATGCCGCCACCATAAGATTTCTCATCATTGCAGTTCTACTATTTCCCCTACTCACTCGTAAATCTATTTGGTTATCAATGGCCAAAAGAATGGAAGAATTAGTAGCGTATTTTAATCCTTCAAAAGCATCTGAGCATAACTCACAATCGAGCATGTGTTTTTCAACTTCATACAATTCCTCTTTTTGCAATTGTTTATTAATATACCTAAGCATAGTTTCTTTTGAGATGCAAGTCGTGTTCGAAAATATGTGGTTATGTAATTCTTTCATTTTATTAATTATTATCCTAACATAATGTTGGCTAAATTTCTTTTTCCATTTTGTATGTAACTTTTTACTTTTTTAATATCGTAACCTGTTATTTCTGCTACTTCATTGTAGCATTTTTCTTTGATAAAAAAGAGTTCAACACAAATTCGCTGTTCACCTTTTAAGGTGGTTAGTGCGTATTCTAATTTAGTCAACATCACTTCTTTTTCTTCTGCTTCATGTACTGCAAATGGAGCATCAAAAGTTTCTTCATGTTGGTAAACCGCTTCGTACTCATTCACTTTTTTCAATTTGGTTTGCTCTTTTCTTAAAAACATTAAACAATGATTTCTAGTAACGCTATGAAGCCATGATTTAAAATTGGTGATTTCATGTTTTTTCAAATCGACCAATAGGTTTTCAAAAATTTGTATGGCTGCATCTTTACTCTCATCTTGATTTTTTAAATAGTTAAGACAAACTCCATAAACGAGGTGAGAATATCTTTTATACAATTCTCCAACCAACGAACCATCTCCATTTTTTTTGTACTGGGAAATCAGTTCGTCATCCGTAAGGGATTTTATATTTTTTGCCTTAAATAATCGCATTTATTTAAACTCTTGTGCCAAATCAAAATAACTTTTAGTTTCTACAACAATTACTCCACCCGTTAAATCTCCGTATTTAGCAGGAACTCCTCCTGTGTAAACTTTAATACTTCCAATTGCTTGCCCTGGTATTCCAATATCACCAGTAATTGATTTCATGCCATCGGTAATAAATTGGGTAGCTTCTGGTCTACTTCCTCTAACGTAAACGTCTCTACCATTTGGAGCAAGCGTGACTTCTGGCAAATTACCAACAATATTAATGGGATTATGTTTATTTGGGTCTCTACTGATAAGTTCAGGACTAATCATTTTAACAGTTGGTTCATCAATTATTATTAAATCCTCCTCAAAAACTTCAACTTTAAATTCCGGCAAAAGCTCTGCCGTAGCTTCCAAATCAACATTAACGTAAGTAATTTTATCTGAGGTTACCTCCACATTTTGAGTTTTTACCGGAGCATATCCTTGAATTTTAGTAATTACCATATATTTTCCAGAGTTTAATGGTTTTATGGTATATTTTCCATCAAAATCAGCGGCATCACCAATTAGGTTTCCACCAATTTCTACATAAACAGAAGCATTCCAAATCGGATCGCCTGTTTCTTTATCTTTAACAATTCCTTTAATAGTGCCCGTTTGAGCAAACACTCCGTTGGAAACAAATAAAAATACAAGTAATAAGTTAGTTAGTTTTTTCATGATTTCTAGGTTTTAAATTAAACAAATTTTTATCAATTCGACATTTCTTTTTAAGAATTCTTGATAGGTAGATGTAAACTCTTTTTAAATTCCATAAAATTTAACTAACTAATTTTATTGAGACGAATTATTAACCGTTTATCATAATATTATAAAAGTATCTATTTTTTTACTTACTTTAGTTTTCTTAAATTAATTTATAGATGAAAACAATCAACAAAAAAATAATAGGAATATCAACTATAGCTTTTATTTTAGCTTGTGGAAACGAAAAAAAACCAGTAGAAATTGTAAAATTAGATCCTGCTTTTGATGTTAGCCAAATAGATTCGACTGTATTACCTTGCGAAGATTTTGAGAAATTTGCGGTTGGAAATTGGTTAAAAAATAACCCTGTTCCAGAATCAGAAAGTAGATGGGGAAGTTTTAACATTGTTCACGATGCCAACGAAATAAAATTAAAAGCAATTGTTGATGAAGCGGCGGCGGCTAAAGCAAAAAAAGGAACTCCACTACAACAAGTTGGAGACTTTTATACTTCTGCTTTAGATTCTACTACTGTAAATAAATTGGGAATTACCCCATTACAACCATTATTAGATAAAATAGATGCTGTTAAAAACACACAGGGATTAGTAGAAATAATGGTCGAAACCAATAAATATGGTTCTAATTCAATATTTAATTATTATGTTGAAATAGATGCCAAAAACAGCACTCAATACATCACTTATTTATCTCAAGGTGGTTTGGGATTGCCTGATAAAGCCTATTATACACCAACCGATGAAAGAGGTGTAACTATATTGGCTGAATATAAAAAACACATTACAGCAATTTTTGTGCTTGCGGGAGTAGATGAAGCAACTTCAGAAAAAAATGCAACATCAGTTATTGAGATAGAAACTGAATTAGCTGCTAACTCAATGGATAGAGTTGATCGAAGAGATCCTGATAAAACTTATAATAAAATGACTAAAGAGGAGCTCCAAAAACTTTGTACTAGCATAAATTGGATTCAATATTTTACCGCTGCCGAATTAAAAGATGTTAATGACATTGTATTGGAACAGCCTAATTTTATAAAGTTTTTAGATAAAGCTTTTAAAAAATACTCAATAGAAAATTGGAAAACTTACATGAAATGGCACTTAATCAATAACATGGCGGATAACCTAAGCATCGCTTTTGAAAAACAATCTTTTTCTTTTTATTCTACAACATTAAGAGGCGTTGCTGAAATGAAACCAAGATGGAAAAGAGCCTTAGAAAAATCGAACAGAAATGTTGGAGAGCAAATTGGAAAATTATTTGTCGAAAAACATTTTCCTGAATCGTCAAAACAAAAAGTGTTGGAGTTAATTGGAAATATTTCAGCCACTTTTTCTGAAAGAGTAAAAAAATTAGATTGGATGAGCGATTCTACAAAAACAAAAGCACTTGATAAATTAGGGAAGTTTACCTATAAAATAGGATATCCTGATAAATGGAAAGATTACAGTTCAGTGGATATTAACTCAACTTCATTGGCACAAAATGTAATGAACATGAATTATCACAAATACAAAGAAAATGTAAATAAACTAGGCAAACCCATTGACAAAACAGAGTGGGGAATGAATCCTCAAACGATTAATGCCTATTACAATCCCACTATGAACGAAATTGTTTTTCCAGCAGCAATTTTACAGCCACCTTTCTTTAGTCCAGCTGCTGATGACGCTATCAACTACGGAGGTATTGGTGGAGTTATTGGTCACGAATTTTCTCATGGTTTTGATGATCAAGGAAGTAAATTTGATGGAGACGGAAATTTAAAAAACTGGTGGAGTAACGAAGACCTTGCTAATTTTGCAGCTAGAACCAGTAAACTAGTTAATCAATTTGATGCTTACAAAGTTGTGGAAGGCAACCATGTTAACGGACAACTTACCCTTGGTGAAAACATAGCTGATATTGCTGGAATTACACTTGCATATTATGCGTTAGAAAAAGCGATGAACTCAAAAAAAGACCAACTGATTGATGGATACACTTATCAACAACGTTTCTTTTTAGGATGGGCACAAGTGTGGCATGGAAATTCGAAAGATGAAGCTATTATTAATCAAGTAAAAACAGATCCACATTCTCCCACACGATATAGAACTATTGGTCCATTAACCAATATGTTAGAATTTCGTGAAGCATTTGGATGTAAAGAAGGAGTGATGATTGCACCAGATAGTTTAAGAGTTACCATTTGGTAAAATAATTGAACCTTAAAGACGAATATAACGAAGCCTTTGTTGTTGATTTAGCTGCTAAAATCTACGCAAAGGCTTCTTCTTTTAATTCAATTTCCTTTACAAAATCCATTCTTAATACTAGTTGGGAAAACAAAGAATTGAAAGAAAGAGTGAGGTGGATTTCGGAGAATATAAATGCTCACCTCCAATTACCTTATCAAAAACAGCTAGTTATTCTATTAGAAATTGCTCCAAATTATAGGGGCTTAAGGGGATTTATTTTCCCAGATTTTGTTCAAGTTTTTGGTTTAAATGATTTAAAAACTTCATTTACTGCATTGGAATTATTCACTCAATATTCAACTGCAGAATTTGCCATTCGTCCATTTATAGAACTATACCCAAAAGAAACCATTCAGCAAATAATAGATTGGAGTTTACATAAAAATCAGCATTTAAGAAGATTAGCTTCTGAAGGTTCAAGACCAAGATTACCATGGGCAACCCCTCTAAGAAGTTTTATTCATAATCCTAAACCAATGCTACCTATTTTAGAGCAATTGATAAATGATGAATCTGAATATGTTCGAAAAAGTGTCGCCAATCATCTTAACGATATTTCTAAAAATCACCCTGAGTTAGTTTTACAATTAGCAAAAAAGTGGCATGGAAATTCTAAGAATAGCAACTGGATAATAAAACATGGATTAAGAACCCTTTTAAAAAAAGGAAATAAAAAAGCATTGGCAATTTTCGATTTGGATAATTCTTCAGAATTATCGATTGAAAACCTTCATCTTTCTAATAATAAAATAAAAATTGGTGACTTTATTTATTTTGAATTTAACATAATTAATCACTCCGATATCACAAGAAATATTCGATTGGAATACAAAATTGATTTTGTTAAAGCGAATGGGAGCACATCTAAAAAAGTATTTCAAATTTCTGAATTCTACTTAAAACCAAAATCTTTGAAATTCTTTAAGCGCAAGCAAAGTTTTAAAGAATTAACTACAAGGAAACATTATTCTGGTCAGCACAAAATCTCATTTTATGTTAATGGAGATGAAAAAGGCAATATTACTTTTGCATTGGTAAATTAACCATTAACAGCTTCTACAGCTTGAACTTCAGGCAACATATTTTTCATTAAAGATTCTATTCCTCCTTTTAAAGTCATCGTAGAAGAAGGACAACCACTACACGCACCTTTTAAAACTACTTTTAGCACCCCATAATCAAAAGATACAAATTCAATAGCTCCGCCATCACTTTCCACTGCAGGCTTAATGTATTCGTCTAATATTTCGATAATTTTTTTTTCAATATCGGAATAAGATTTTTCGGAAGCAACATTTACTTCTGATTCTATTTTACCTTCTTTTTCATCTTTAATCAGCTCTTCACGAATAACTTGCATTCCGTCAGAATTCAAATAAGAGGTAATAAAATCCCTTAATTCCATAACCACATCATTCCATTCAATTTTATCACTTTTTGTAATCGTAACAAAATTACCAGTAATGAAAACTCCATTGATAAAAGGAAAGTTGAATAACTTTTCAGCTAAAGGAGAAGGTCCTCCAACTCGTTGATTAGCTAATATCTCGTAAGATTTATCATTAGTTAATAACCATCTATTGGATACAAATTTCATGGTGTTAGGATTGGGTGTCATTTCAGCGTAAATAGTATAAGGAGCTTGTTTTGTTTCCATTTTTTTTATTTTTCACAAAGATACCCAACAAATTAAAATCATTACCTATTAATGATTAAATAGTTTTTTTATATTGGCTTTATTCAAAAAAAAAGAAGACTCCTTATAAAATTATTTAACACAACTATTAAAATCACTTTTTTTTTAACAAATGGAATTTTTAGGCAACCTATTTATTAACTTGCCGTCTTGCTAGCATATTAAACACATCTTTATGAGAATATTATTAAACTTATCACTCCTCTTAATCTTTTCAATTGAAATGGTTTTCCCAAACCAAGCAAATGCTCACGCTGTTCAATTAGGTTATTGTACGAGTTGCAATGGAGATTTAAGAATTTGGATTGAACATTGGCACGGTTCTGAGGATCCAAGCACAACTTCACTTGATGTGACCATTACTGTAAATGGCGTTCCTACAACAATAACAGGTGCTCCAGACACAAGTGTAATCAATGTGCCTTATGGAAGTTTGCCCGGTTGTTTTAATCCTATTAATTTTTTTGCCAGTTGTCCTGGTGATGCCAACATGTATAATGACTGGGTAGCTTATGACTTTCCTGGTGTAGCTTGCAATGTCCCAATTTCTGTTGTTGTAACTGCAAATGCTAATACTACTGTTTTTACTCAAGATTGTGGAGGAATGTATCCAGCATCAACTGGTACTTTTATTATTCCATGTGCCACTAATCAACTACCAGACATCGATACTTGTGCGAATAACACCATTGGACCATTTAATTTTCCTGCAGGAAATACTTGGACAAATGATAATATTAATATAGGGTTACCTGCTTCTGGTGCTGGGAACATTCCAGCTTTTACACCCACTAATTTAACCAGCACTCAAGTAGGAAACATAGTAGTAACCAATTCATGCGGAATTTCAACTTTTACTATTACGGTTAATCCAGCCCCAACTAGTAATTTTATTGCTAACGTGGGATGCCCTGGACAACCTATCACTTTTACAGAACAATCTACATCTGCTGGAGGACCAATAACTTCTTGGCAATGGGATTATGGAGATGGTTCTCCTATTTATAATGGGCAAAATCCGCCTTCACATATTTATGGACCAGGAGGACCATTTAATGTTACTTTAACTACTACGACAGGAAATGGATGTGTCGATGACACCATTATTTCTGTAGATCCTTTAGGGGGCTTGGTTGCCAATTTTACTTCACCATCTGTTTGTAATGGAACTGTATCTATATTAACCGATGCTTCAACTCCGATTGGAAATATTTTGAGTTGGGCTTGGGATTGGAACAATGATGGTGTTGTTGATGATGTGAATCAAAACAGTTCATTTACCTTCTCAGGACCAGGCACATTTAATGTTGAGTTGGCAGTAGTAGGTGTTGGCGGATGTACAGATTCTATAGTATTACCAGTAGTGATTAACCCTATACCTGTTGCCAATTTTGCTGGCACAAATGAATGTTTAGGATTTGTATCAACATTTACTGATTTATCTACTATTTCTTCTGGTATCATTACAAATTGGAGTTGGGATTTTGGAGATTTATTGACAACAACAGACACCTCTAGTTTACAAAATCCAACTTATACGTATGCTAATTCTGGAACCTATACTGTGTCATTAACAATAACATCAGACAGTGGTTGTATAGATATCTTTTCAACCCAAATAGATGTTTTTGTTAATCCTACAGCAAACTTTACTACTAATATTGCTTGCAATGGAAAAAACACCATTTTCACTGATGCTTCAACTTTAGGTTCGGCAGCGATTACCAATTGGAATTGGGACTTCGATGCCGATTTAGTCGTTGATAATATCAATCAAAATCCTACTTACATATTTCCAAGTGCAGGTAGTTTCCTTGTTAATTTAAATTTGGTTGATGCCAATGGTTGCATAAATGATACAACATTAAATGTCACCGTATCTGCTCAACCAACAGCTATTTTTAGCCATACCATTGAATGTTTTGGAGCCACAACTGCGTTTACGGATTTTTCTAACCCTAATGGTGGAACAATATCCAATTGGGATTGGGAT
>PFUQ01000232.1:4968-17542 GCA_002790175.1 Flavobacteriales bacterium CG_4_9_14_3_um_filter_32_8 | reverse complement strand
ATAATTTAGCCTAAACAAACTATTTATTCGATAAATAGACTTATTTGTTCTTTGATACGTTTTTAAATATACAATTGTTTCAATATTTTTAATATTTATTTTCTTTTGGCAATAACTGTTCCAAATTTTCTAACATGATTTTGGTTATTGTAAATAAATTGTATTTTGGCGACCAACCCCAATCGTTTTTAGCATAACTGTCATCTATTGTTTGTGGCCACGAGTTTGCAATTTGTTGCCTAGAATCAGGTAAATAAGAAATTTTAAAATCTGGCATCAGTTTATTTATTTCCTCTGCAATTTCTTTTGGTGAAAAACTAATTCCAGAAATATTGTAGCTTGATCTAATTTTAATTTTTGAATCTTCAGTTTTCATAATTGCTATGGTAGCATCAATAGCATCAGACATGTACATCATAGGAAGTGTAGTGTTTTCTGATAAAAAACATTCATATTTTTTAGCCAATATTGCTTGATGAAAAATGTCAACAGCGTAATCTGTTGTTCCCCCTCCAGGTTTAGATTTGTAGCCGATAAGTCCTGGATATCGTACACTTCTAATATCCACTCCATATCTTTTATGGTAATACTCACACCATCTTTCCCCTGTTTGTTTACTAATTCCGTAAACAGTACTTGGTTCCATTATTGTATATTGTGGGGTATTTATTTTTGGAGTTGTTGGTCCAAAAACAGCAATAGAGCTTGGCCAAAAGATTTTTTTAATGATACCTTCTTTCGCTAAATTAAGCACATTAAACAAACTGTTCATGTTTAAATCCCATGCAAATGCTGGGTTCTTTTCGGCTGTTGCAGATAGAAGAGCAGCTAATAAATAAACCTCTTTAATTTTGTATTTAGAAATAATATCAGCAAGTTGAATCTTATTGAGGATGTCTACTATTTCAAATGGACCATGCTGAATAACTTGAGGTTCTTTAATGTCTGAAGCAATTACATTTTCATTGCCATATCGTTTTCTTAATTCTTCAACTAGTTCAGTTCCAATTTGACCAGAAGATCCAATTACTAAAATTTTATCTACCATCCGTTTACCTTTGATGGTGGTAAAGTTAGTATTTTGTTAAATAAATCATGGCAAATTGAAAAATATTTTGATTTTTAAAATAAAGGGTTAAATCTTTTTTAAAGCTAATCTATTTAGGTAAATACAACTGGTTTTCTTGAATTTTATTTGACTTTTTCTACTCGTATAATTTTAACTGGACAAACTTTTGCGGCATTTAAGTTGGCTTCATATTCATCATCACCAGTTAAAGTTGTGTAAAAACCTTTTTTATTGATGCCATCAATTAGTGTTACTTTGCCATCTTTTTTAGAAATTCTCCATCTTTCGAATGCTAACTCAACACAATAATTGCAGCCAATACATTTTTCTCGTTGGTGTGTAATTCGAATCATTCTATATCTTCAACAATATAAAGTTTGTCGGAATTTCTAATAGTTGTGTCTAATGGGGTTGTGAAATTGACTCCTTTTTTAATTTTATTGTATTTTATTTCGTCAACCATTAATTCTTTCACTTCGGTTTCAATAACTCCTGTGGTTGGTCCAGTTATTAATATTTTGTCTCCAACTTTTAAAGAATGAGTTTCTAATTTAAATTCTGCAATTCTAGATTTAGGATAATAATGTACTCCTTTTCCAATGTACTTTTTTCTGGTTGTTGCTTTTGAACCATGAACATCTGACCATTCTCCTAATTCTTGTCCTAAGTAATAGCCATCCCAAAATCCTCTGTTGTAAACTGTTGCTAATTTTTTATCCCATGCTGCAATTTTTTCTTTAGTATAGGTTCCTTCTAAATAAGCATCAGTAGCTTCTCTATAACATTGGGTAACTGTTTTGACGTATTCAGGTGAGCGCCCTCTACCTTCTATTTTTAATACGTTTACTCCTGATTTAATAATATCATCAATAAAACCGATGGTGCATAAATCTTTTGGAGACATAATGTATTCATTGTCAATTAAAAGTTCGTTTCCATCTTCATCTTTTACTTCATAAGTCCTTCTACAATTTTGCACACATGCACCCCTGTTAGCGGATGAATTATTGGTATGTAAACTCAAATAACATTTTCCAGACACCGCCATACATAAAGCTCCATGAGCAAATATTTCAATTTCAATTAAATTGCCTGATGGACCTCTCACATTATCTTTTTTTATACCCTCAGTTATGTCTTTTACTTGTTTTAAACTTAATTCTCTTGCTAATACCATGACATCGGCAAAATGGGAGAAAAATTTTATAGTTTCTAAATTAGTTACATTAGTTTGAGTAGAAATATGAACTTCCATTCCTATAGAATAAGCATAATTTATCACCGCTTGGTCAGAAGCTATCACCGCAGTTATTCCTACAGCTTTCGATTTATCTACAATGCGTTTCATTAACGATAAATCGTGGTCGTAAATAATGGTGTTTAGGGTAAGGTAAGTTCTAACTTTATTAGTAATTCCTAACTCTGCAATTGTTTCTAAATCGTCAAAAACAAAATTATTGGCAGCTCTAGCACGCATATTTAACTGCTCAATTCCAAAATAAATAGAATCAGCACCACCTTGTATTGCTGCAGTTAAAGAATCAAATGAACCAGCAGGAGCCATTATTTCAATACTTTTCTTATTCATATTCAATCTTAATAGGCTACAAACTTACTAGAAATTAGCTTATGTTTAAAGGGTATTTTTAATAATCCAATGATTTGTTTCTTGATAGAAAGCTAATTATTTGATAAATTGTAGTCCAAATTAGTAAACTGATTAGCAGTATTTTGTATAATTTTACTTTTCTATAAATCTTTAAAAAATAATTATGAAAAAAAATTACTCTTTACTTTTATTGGTTGTTTTAATATCTTTTAACTTATCTGCGACAACCTATACTTCTACTGCTAATGGTAACTGGATGAGTTTTACAACTTGGGTTCCTTTTGGAGTGCCTATTCCTGGTGATATTGTAATTATTAATCATGCTGTTGCTTTAGACACCAGTTTTGCTTATTCTACTGGTTCAATTACTGTTAATGCTTCTGGTAGTTTAATTCAAAATTCACCAGTAAGGGACATTTGGGTAAATGGGGTAAATGCTTCCTTCATTAACAATGGAACAACAACTATTAGATATCTTTTGTTAAGTGCTGGCTCATTCACTAATTCAGGAACTTTTAATGTAAAAGCCTTTGAAAATCATATTACAGCTGCAAATACAGTTACTGGTGTATTGAATGGTGTTGATAGTTTATATAATCTTGGAACAATTAATAATAATGGAACAATAAAGGTAGTGGCTTTTTACAATATTAGTACTATTAATAATTATGGAACCATTAAAGGTTTAACAACTGTTGTGGATAGCATGGTGAATTCTGGTAATTTTTTAAATGATGCTAGTGCATTGTTGCAAGCAGATAGTTGTACAAATTTTGGTTCATTTACCAATAATGGAGTGGTTAATTTTAATCAATTTACTAATGTGGGTACATTAACCAATGCGAATACATTAACTTTTGATGACATTACCAATTTGGGAACTTTCACTAATCCAGGAACAATAACTGGCACAAATAGTATGTGGAACGTTGGAGTTTTTAACAACACAAGCACAGGTCAAATTACTATTGGAAACGGATTCTTAAATGTTGATAGTGTGTCAAGTGGAGCTTGGTTTAACAATGACGGCACTTTTGATATAGGTGATAGCTTTTATAATTTTGATTCTATTACTGGTGGTAGCACAGGTTCTTTTACAGTTCAAGATACCTCTTATAATTCTGGTGCAATGACAGGCAGTTTTGATTTTTGTGATGCAACCCCACCTGCAACCTCACCTTATATTGATATTATTTTAGGTGCTGTTGACCCTGCGATTACTTATTGTACTGTTGGAATTAATACCAACAACAATCTTACTTCAACTAAAATTTATCCAAATCCAACAAATGGATTACTAACAGTTTTTTCTGACAAAAATGTGTCAATTGAAGTTTACAATGTGTTGGGTGAAAAAATAATTACATCATTAGGAAATAAAATCGATTTGACTTCTTATCAAAATGGAATTTACTTTGTTCTATTAAAAGATGAGTCGGGTAATTTGATGAAACAAGAAAGAATTATAAAACAATAAAATTAAATCGTTATTGCGAGGAACGAAGCAATCTTACCGTTGGGAGATTGCTTCATTTCATTGCACTATATTTAAATTACTTTTAAATCAATATTTAGTTCATCTAACTGTATTTGGCTAATTAATGAAGGAGAATCTATCATTACATCTCTACCATTGTTGTTTTTTGGAAAAGCAATAAAATCTCTGATGGTTTCCTGTCCGCCAAACAACGCACACAATCTATCAAAACCTAAGGCAATTCCACCATGTGGAGGAGCACCATATTCAAAAGCATTCATTAAAAATCCGAATTGTTCTTGAGCATCCTCTTTAGTAAATCCTAATAAATCGAACATTTTAGATTGAACAGCTCTATCGTGAATACGAATAGAACCACCACCAATTTCTGTTCCATTTAAAACTATGTCGTAAGCATTTGCACGTACTTTCCCAGGATCTGTTTCTAATAAATTTAAATCTTCCATTTTTGGAGAAGTAAAAGGGTGGTGCATTGCGTGGTAACGCCCACTTTCTTCATTCCATTCTAACAAAGGAAAATCGTACACCCAAAGTGGAGCGTAAACATTTGGATTTCTTAATCCTAATTCATTCGCTAAATGTAAACGCAAAGCACTCATTTGAACTTGTGTTGCAGCTTTATCACCTGATAAAACTAATATTAAATCGCCAGCTTTTGCATTGCATTTTTCTGCCCAAGTTTTTAAATCGGCTTCTGTATAGAATTTATCCACAGAAGATTTGAATGTTCCATCTTCGTTGCAACGAACATATACCAATCCTTTTGCTCCAACTTGAGGTCTTCTAACAAAATCGGTTAATTCGTCTAATTGTTTTCTAGTATAACTTACACAGCCTTCAGCAACAATTCCAATCACAGCTTCAGCTTGGTTGAAAACACTAAATTCTTTATTTTGAGTTTCTTTATTCAAATAATTAAAAGTCATTTCAAAACGAATATCAGGTTTGTCGCAACCATATTTTTCCATGGCTGTTGCATAATCCATTCTTGGAAATTCGGTCAACTCAATTCCTTTTACAGTTTTAAATAAATAGGTGACCATCCCTTCAAACGTGTTCAAAATATCTTCTTGCTCAATAAAAGCCATTTCGCAGTCAATTTGAGTAAATTCTGGCTGACGGTCAGCACGTAAATCCTCATCTCTAAAACACCTTACAATTTGATAATACCTGTCGAAACCACTTACCATTAACAATTGTTTAAAGGTTTGTGGCGATTGAGGTAACGCATAAAACTGCCCAGCATTCATCCGGCTAGGAACAACAAAATCTCTAGCACCTTCGGGAGTAGATTTTATTAAATAAGGAGTTTCTATTTCTAAAAAGTTAAGACCGTCTAAGTATTTTCTAGTTTCCATAGAAAGTCGATGTCTCAACTCCAAGTTTTTTCTCAACGGATTTCTTCTTAAATCCAAATAACGGTATTTCATTCTTAGTTCTTCACCGCCGTCGGTTTCGTCTTCAATGGTAAAAGGTGGAGTTTTGCTTTTGTTTAAAACGGTGAGGGTTGATACAATAATTTCAATTTCGCCAGTAGCAATGTTCAAGTTTTTACTTTGTCTTTCAGCTACTTTGCCAGTTACCTGAACAACAAACTCTCTTCCTAAAGAGCTAACCATTGGTTTTTGAGTGTCATTAAACACTAATTGAGTAATGCCATATCGATCGCGTAAATCCACAAAAGTCATTCCTCCAAAATCACGAATTTTTTGCACCCAGCCACAAAGGGTAACTTGTTGTTCTGCTTGTTCAATTCTTAATTCTCCATTAGTATGTGTTCTGTACATTTTTGTATAAATTTTGAGCAACAAAAGTAATAAAAAAGATGTGTTGGAGGAGGAGTAATAGAAATGAATTAAGGTGATTCTAAAAATATTTTTTAAAACCCACCTTTACTTTTAACACTTCACTTGTTCCATCAGAAAAAGTAAGTTTGAGCAAATAAATTCCATCAATAATTGACGAGAGATTAACTTGTAAAAATTCATCTTGTAGTAATTGATTATCAGCTAATATTAACTTACCAGCTAAATCAAACACCTCTGTTTTAACTTTACCTAAACTATTTTTTTTAACTGAAATGGATAACCAATTGCTTACAGGGTTAGGGTAAACTTTTATTTTAGTAATTATTTTTTCTTTATTAATAGTTGTAGCAAAATCAACGCTACATTGTGTTTTGGTAACATAATAGGTAGTGGTTACAGGTGGGTTGACCGTAGCATTAACCGCATTGATATCGGCAATAAAATAATTGGGCGACCAAGTGTAACTACTTGCCGAATCGGCATTGTTTCCAATTAGCACCGTATCGCCAATGATAATGGTAACATCCAATCCTGCGTTTACCGATCTGATCTCTTCTAGGCTAAAGTTGTCCATGAAGTAGTGGGCATCTTTTCCATTTGGAAAACCATATGGTGCAATAGACCCGTTACGTAACGTATCAGTTTTTTAGTTTTTCAATTAATTCAACATTCAACATTCATAATTCAACATTGATAACTATCTTTGCCAACTCAAATTTATACGAATGAGTCAACATTTATCAGAACAAGAATTGGTTAGAAGGGAATCGCTAACAAAATTAAGGGCGTTGGGAATTAATCCCTATCCTCAAGCATTGTATCCAGTTAATACCTTATCAAGAGATATTACAGAAAATTTTGTTGAAGGCAAAAAAGTTATTATTGCAGGTCGATTAATGGCAAGAAGAATTCAAGGAAATGCTTCATTTGCCGAAATACAAGATAGTGAAGGAAGAGTGCAGGTTTATTTTAAGAGAGATGAAATTTGCGAGGGAGAAGACAAAACATTATACAATGAAGTTTACAAAAAACTGTTAGACAATGGTGATTTTATTGGCGTTGAAGGTGAGTTGTTTACCACCCAAGTTGGAGAGAAAAGTATTCGAGTAAAAAAGTTTATTTTATTAAGTAAATCGTTAAAACCATTGCCTCTTCCAAAAATTGATAGTGAAGGTAATGTGCATGATGCATTTTCTGATCCAGAATTAAGATACCGAAGAAGGTATGTCGATTTGGTGGTAAATGAACACGTAAAAGCAACATTCATCAAACGTTCGAAAATAATTACCTCCATGCGTAATTTTTTAAATTCGAAAGGATATTTAGAAGTAGAAACACCAATTTTACAAGCTATTCCGGGGGGAGCAGCAGCTCGTCCTTTTATTACACACCACAATGCGTTAGACATACCTTTGTATTTACGAATTGCCAACGAATTGTATTTAAAAAGGCTGATTGTTGGTGGTTTTGATGGGGTTTATGAATTCGCCAAAGACTTTAGAAATGAAGGGATGGACAGAACACACAATCCAGAGTTTACACAAATGGAAATTTATGTTTCTTATAAAGATTACCATTGGATGATGGACTTTACAGAAGAAATGCTGGAAACCATTTGTAATGAAGTATTGGGAACAACAACGGTAAAAATCGGCAATAATGAGGTTAGCTTTAAACGACCTTTTAAAAGAATTTCCATGATTGACGCCATAAAAGAACATACTGGAATTGATATTGTCGACATGGACCAAATTCAATTGAGAGAGACTTGTAAAAAATTAAATGTTGCGTTTGATGATAGCATGGGAAAAGGAAAACTCATTGATGAACTCTTTGGAGAGAAATGCGAAGCGAATTACATTCAACCAACATTTATTACCGATTATCCAAAAGAAATGTCGCCTTTGTGTAAAGAGCACAGAGATAACCCTGAATTAACCGAACGATTTGAATTAATGGTGAATGGCAAAGAATTAGCCAATGCTTATACCGAATTGAACGACCCAATTGACCAAAAAGAACGATTTGAAGAACAAGCGAGATTAGCAGAAAAAGGTGATGATGAAGCCATGTTTATTGATATGGATTTTGTTCGTGCCTTAGAATATGGAATGCCTCCTACATCAGGAATGGGTATTGGTATCGACCGACTTTGCATGTTTTTAACCAACAACAGTTCGATACAAGAAGTGTTGTTTTTTCCGCAAATGAAACCCGAAAAGAAAGCATTGGAGTTATCAGAAGCTGAGAAAACAATTTTAACCTTAATGAAAGCAACTCCTAAAATGGAATTAGGAGCTTTAAAAAATGCAACTAGATTAAGTGGTAAACAATTCGATACTGGCATGAAAGGGTTGAGCAAACATGGCTTAATAAAAGTTGAGGTGAATGACGAAGCTAAGTTTTGTGTTTTACAAGCGTAGATTAATTATATTTGTTGAAGTATGGTATTTGATAAAAAAATAGCGGTATTAGGAGGCGGAAGTTGGGCAACAGCCATCGTAAAAATTCTTTCCGAAAATTTAGAGGTAGTTAATTGGTGGATGAGAGATAAACAGTGTGCTGATTACATCAAAAACTTTCATCATAATCCTCGCTACATCCAATCCATTCAATTTAATTCAAATAAATTAAACATCGATACAGATTTACAAAAAATTGTAGATCAATCAGATATTATTATTGTTGCGGTTCCTTCGGCATTTTTGGCACAAGCCTTTGATGGAATGAAAATAAAAGGAATAGAAAAAAAAATAATAATTTCTGCGGTGAAAGGAGTTATTCCAGAATACAACCAAATTCCTGCAGAATACTTTCACATCAACTTTAAAGTGCCATACAGTAATATCGGTATGATAGCAGGACCGTGTCATGCTGAAGAGGTAGCCATGCAACGATTATCCTATTTAACAATAGCTTGCCAAACGCCAGAAATTGCAACTTATATTGCTGAAGCAATGAAATGCAGATACATCAATACTTCTACTTCTGATGATTTATTTGGAACAGAACTTTCGGCAATACTAAAAAACGTATATGCTGTTGCTAGTGGAATTTACAACGGACTCGGGTATGGAGATAATTTTCAAGCAGTTTTAATTTCAAGTGCAATTCGTGAAACCAATGATTTTATTAGCGTTGTTTATCCTATACATCGAGATATTAATTCCTCAGCCTATTTAGGAGATTTATTAGTAACTGCCTATTCTCAATTTTCAAGAAATAGAAATTTTGGAAGTATGGTTGGTCGAGGTTATTCGGTTCGTTCGGCACAAATAGAGATGAACATGGTTGCTGAAGGCTATTATGCAGCAAAAGGAATTTATGAGATTAATAAAAAATACAACGTGAACATGCCAATTGTTGACGCAGTATATCATGTACTTTATGAAAAAATATCTGCAATAATGGAAATGAAGATATTGTCAGGAAAACTTTCTTAAAATTTAGGCGATTATAGTTTCTTCTATGGTTATGACTTCCTTAATTTCTGGAATTCTTCTTTTTATTGTTTCTTCAACACCACCTTTTAATGTCATAGAACTCATAGAACATGATTTACAAGCACCTAAAAATTTTACTCTAACCACAAAATCATCGGTCAATTCAATCAATTCAATATCTCCACCATCATCTTTCAAGAATGGACGTATTTCATCTAAAGCTAGATTTATCTTTGTGATGATGTCTTTTTTCTTCTTAATCAAATTAATACGTATTAATAGTATATAAAATTACTAAATTTTATTTAGAAAATTCCTCGAAGTTTTACTTTGAGGTTTCCAATTGACCTCTCCGAAGGAGAGGTCAAAACTACTTTTTGTAGTTTCGGGTGTGGCAAATAAAGAATTTCAGGAAATTCTTTATTTGGTAGAACATCCATTTTTATTGGTTATTTCTACTTTTTTTGTAGGGGAAAGATTTTTATTTCTTTCCTTCACCTCTTTAATGACATGATCTGCAAATGAATTAAAGGCAATTGCTTGAGTTGTATTTTCTTGTAAAACAGCAGGTCTTCCAACATCACCTGATTCTCTGATGCTTTGCACTAAAGGTATTTCTCCCAATAAAGGTAGTTGATTATCTTCGGCTAAGACTTTTAAACCATCTTTACCAAAAATGTAATATTTATTGTTAGGCAATTCTTCGGGAGTAAAATAAGCCATATTTTCTACCATCCCTAAAATAGGCACTTTAATTTGTTCTAAATTAAACATTCCTATTGCTTTTCTAGCATCAATCAATGCAACTTTTTGCGGTGTGCTTACAATAATAACACCTGTAACAGAAACTGTTTGTACCAAAGAAAGATGAATATCACCAGTTCCTGGAGGTAAATCTATTAACATATAATCTAATTCGCCCCAGTTGGCTTCGGTAAATAATTGTGAAAGTGCTCTGGTAGCCATTGGTCCTCTCCAAACTACTGCTTGATCGGGATTTGCAAAAAAACCAATTGATAACAATTTTACTCCATAACTTTCAACAGGGTTAATGTAGAGTTTGCCGTCTATTTCAATCGAACTTGGTTTCTCATGCTCAACATTAAACATTAATGGCATGGATGGACCGTAAATATCGGCATCTATCAACCCAACTTGATATCCTTTTTTGGCTAAAGCTACTGCTAAGTTAGCTGTGATGGTAGATTTTCCAACACCACCTTTACCAGAAGCTACGGCTATAATATTTTTCACATTCGATAACACCTTTTTTTCTGTAATCTCGGTACTTTGACCAAAAGGAATGATGTTAACATCTAACTCCACCTCTGTTTTTAAAATACGATTAAGGTGTAATTCGCATGCTTCTAAAATTCTTTTTTTATTATGTAAAGCAGGATTACTGATTTGTAAATCGAAGCTAATTTTATTATTTTCAGAGTGTATTTTTGAAACTAAGTTTAACTCTACAATATCTTTTTTTAAATCTGGTTCTATTACAAAGCTCAATGCTTTTAATATTTCTTTTTCCGAAAAACTCATATCATTTTTTAATTAATTGTGCAAAGATAAGAATATACAAAATAGGTTTAGAGTTGTTGAAGTAAATATCTATTAGTCGATTGATTCTTAAGGAAGTGCAAAATAATAGGTATTCAAAACACTTCGTGCTTTAACCATTTTATCTAATGTGGATCTAGATAGACTGGCGTCTCCAAAATAAAAATCACCATTTATTCCATAAAACAAACTATCTGGCTTCGAAACATCCAACAAATTATTTCCTAATGAAAAGTAGGTGCTATTAGAGAGTGATAAGTTAATTAATGTAGGAAAGATATCTTTGTGAGAACCATACCTATTTTTATTAATGTGCAATCCTTTTTTATAGTTCTCAGGAATGAATAAAAAGAAGGGAACGATATGATTGTCTTGCTCTTTAATTTTACCATTGTTATGTGGAAAAAGAGCATAGCTATTATGATCACCAGATACCGCAACAATGGTGTTTGCTCCATATTTTGATGCTTTTAGTTTTGTTAAAAAATTACCTAAACAATCGTTGGCATATTGATAGGCAGTGAAATTTTGCTTTGCGATGTCTTTGTTGGCAAGTAGCTGATTTCTTAAACTATCAGAAATTTCGATGGAATAAGGTTGATAGTGGTCGGGCAACTCGTAAGGAGTATGGTTGGAGGTGGTTAATGCACAAATTAATTGGGGTGATGTTGGATGAGACGCCAAACGATTAAAAATTTCTTCAAACAAATACTCATCATAAACTCCCCAAGTATTGGTGATAGCATTTGGATTGTTTTTTACAATTGTTTCTTCTCCATAAGCTTCTTTAAAATATTGATGGGGTAAAAAATCAACTAGATTTCTCCAACCTAATTTTCCTCCAGTTATAAAAATGGTTTGATATCCTGCATTTGAGTAGGGATAAGCTATGGAAGACTGAAAAGATTCAAATCGTCGGTTACTACTAGAAATTAAAGGGTAATCTTTATTGATGAGAATATTTTCTAAACTATAGATGGTTCCTTGAGTGCTAGATAAGAAGTTGGTAAAAAGAAAATCTTCATGGATGTGTTTTTCGAGACTACCCAATAAATTCAATTTTGAAGAATGAAAATTCAAATAATATCCACCAAAACTTTCCATTAAAACAAAAACAACATTGGGTGGATTTTTTGCTAAAAAGCTATCGGTAGCGGTGGTTTCAAAAAGATAATCTAAATAATTAGCCGATGGAAATGAATCCATCGGTAAACAATAATAATCAGCCATTACTTGGTTAATGGATTGATATCCTGAGTTGGTTAATACATCTCTTTGATAGATGGGTTTGCTAGCTTCGTTTCGTTCTTCAATGGCTTTTTCTAACGTAAATAAACCATTCAATGTAAGACTATTGATAAATTGATTTTTAGAAACGGTTGAATCGTCTATTTGTAAAGGAAAAGGTCCATAAGAACCCCTTAATCCTAGAAAGAAAACTCCTGTAAATAATAAAATAAATAAAACACTAGCAATTGTGTTTGGCGATTTTGACAGTTCTTTTGGCGAAGCATAAATTTTTGAAACGATTTTGTAGATAATAAAAACAATGATACTAAATGAGACAATAACTTTAACAACAGGATG
>PFUQ01000232.1:0-4898 GCA_002790175.1 Flavobacteriales bacterium CG_4_9_14_3_um_filter_32_8 | reverse complement strand
TGATGATAGCCGTTAGAAGAGCAAAAATTACGAGAACATATATTTTTGAAAAGGCAACTAAAAAATTTTGAAGTTTTGGAATTTTAATGAAATATAGAAAGTTGAGAATAAAAATTAAAGCAAGTGCGTAACATAAAATTTGAGTATCGAATCTAATTCCTGTAATAAAAGCAGCCAACAAATCAGCACTAAAGTTTGAAAAAATATCAGTTTCACCAAAACGTAATAAATAAACCAATCGCAAAATCCCAAAGAGGAGAAGCCCTAGTAAATAAATTTTAAAAAGATGGGTGCTTTGCTTGAGGTAGAATTTCATTTACAATGAGAGTTCAGTAGTTGGGTCCCAAAATACTTTTTTAAAATCGATAATTTGGTCGTTTTTAACTTTTATTCCTTCTTTCAACAATAAAATTTCCATTTCGTTGGGAGTTGAAAAATGTATTTTTCCAGTCAATTGACCATTTCTGTTTACCACTCGATGAGCAGGAACAAATTTCTGTTGTCCGTGTGCATTGTTCATCGCCCAACCTACCATTCGAGCTCCACGAGCCGAACCTAAATAGTTGGCAATTGCACCGTAAGAAGAAACTCTTCCATAAGGAATTTCTCTACAAACTTGGTAAACCAAATCGAAAAAGTTTTTATTTTTTTCTGAGAGTTTCATTTTTACAACTCTATTTTCCCCTCTTGAGAGGGGAAGTTATTAGTTAACTGAAATTTTAAATAATGAATGTTATGTCCTTTTGCTGAAAATAGTTTTTCATAGTAAGTTTTAATGGATAAAATTTCTTGAGTTTTTGGGTCTAATTTATCTAAGGCTTCACCATACAAATTAAAAGTACTTTCAAGCAAGTTAAAATTACATCGTTCAATTTCTGCCAAGGTATATCTAAAAAAGCCTTCATGGTCGGTTTTTAGGTGAACAATTCCTCCAGGTTTTAAGAATGCTTTATAGCGATTAATAAATAGTGGGGAGGTTAACCGTTTGCGTTCTAACCTGTCTTTTGGCTGTGGGTCTGGAAAAGTAATCCAAATTTCATCTACTTCGTTTTTATCAAAAAAAGAAGCTATAAAATCTATTTGAGAACGAATAAAAAAAACATTTTTTAGTTGGTTTTCGAAAGCAGTTTTTGCTCCTCTCCAAATTCTGTTTCCTTTAATATCAACACCAATAAAATTTTTATTTGGAAAATGTGTGCCCATTCCAACAGCATATTCGCCTTTACCACAACCTAATTCTAACACAATAGGATTATTGTTTTTAAAAACTTCATTTTTCCATTTTCCTTTTAATGGATAATCTTTTTCAAAAACTTCAGCATTTCGTGGCTGTACCACATTATCAAATGTTAGTAGCTCTGCCCACTTTTCTAATTTACCTTTTCCGCCCATTAATTAGCTGACAATTCAAAATAAGTATTAAAACTGTTCAAATACTTTAAAATGTCTTTTTGCATAATCTGAGCATCCATTTCATCCTCCACTTCTTCTAAATCACGAGCTTGTTTTACTAATGGCAATAAAAAAAGGTGCAATTGGTCGTGAGCATCTGAAGGAGGTATCGTACATTCCTCAAAAATTCTTTTTATTTCGATGCTTAATTGTCCTCCCATGGCTGCATAATGTGAAAGCCTACCTTCTTCAATATCTGTTGCAATTATATCAGTCATTCTTTTTATTCCCAAATTAGTTACAGTGTCTACTATCCATTTTTCTCCATTATTTAAATGTAGAGCTGTTGGAGTTTCTTTTTTTTCTTTTGCTGCTTTTCTTGTTTCTTTTAACCAATTCATAAGTTGTGTTTTTTGCTCGACTGTCAATTTTGCTTCATCGTGAAGCCAAGTATAGCTTTTTAGAGGCATTTCACCTTCTTCTAAATGCTCTATGGCTTCTTCTAGTTTATGGCCTTTTCGTTTGGCATCAAAAGTTCCCCATTCCGAAAAATTTAGTTCTTCCCGAGCTTCGTTAATGTGGTTCTTTACCAACCACGAAATAGGTGCGACATTACTATACCAAGGATATTTAGATTCGTTAGAATGGCAATCGTAACAAGAGTTTTTTAGTAAAGTAGCTATTTCTTCGGGTGCTTTGTTGGCAATAATAAAATCATTTTCAGCAATAATTTCGGGATTGGTTTTATCAATTCTAAAAAATTGAATAATGATAAGTAGGGCTATAAAGCCATATAAAATCTTTTTCTTCATAACTAATATTTTTTATTCATGGGTTTAATAACAATTTCTTCAATATTGGCGTTTTTCGATATAGTTAAGCAGGTATTGATAATGTCAACAATATCTTGTGGTTGTACAAATAATTCTTTTGGGGCAATCATTCCTTCCCACGAGGAAGTATTCATCGAACCAGGGTAAATGGCAGTAACTTTTACATTATCTTCCCGCAAATCTTCCCGTAAAACATCGTTCAACCCTTTTAATGCGTGTTTTGAAATGGTATAAGAAGTTGCTTGTGGTTGAACAGACAAACTAAGCACTGAGCATATATTAAAGATATGTCCACTATTTTGCTGGCGCATATTATTTGCAATAAACTTACTTAAATAATAAGCGGAACGAAGGTTTGTATTCATTAATAATTCAAAATTTTCATTTTCATCAGTAATCGAATCAAGGCGATAGATACCAACATTATTCACTAAAACATCAACATTTTTATACTGATTGAGCACTTCATTTGCAAATGCAATAGTTGCTTCTTTTTTTGAAAAATCGCATGATTTAACAAAAACAGCGACTCCATAGTTGTTTTCAATTTCATTTTTTAACGAAATCAATAACTCTATATTTCTAGCTCCTAGGGCTAATTGGTAACCTTTGCTGGCAAAATATAGGGCAAGATTTTTACCAATTCCTTTTGTAGCTCCTGAAATTACTGCAACCATATCTCAAAATTAGTTATCTTAGCTTTATCTTTCACAAAAAAAACATATTAATTTGTCCCTTAGATTGGGGATTAGGACACGCAGCACGTTGTGTGCCTGTAATTAAAGAATTGCTACGATTAGGACATCACGTAATTATTGGTGCAGATAAAAATCCTTTGGCATTTTTACAACAAGAATTCCCAAAACTGCCTACTGTTATTATACCTGGATATGAAGTTAATTACGGTAAAAAAGGCAATTTTTTTCAATTGTTTTGTGAAAGTGTACGATTTTATCAAGCTATTAAAAAGGAGCACCAGTTTATCGAAAAAATTGTTGCAGAAAATAACATTGACATCATTATTTCGGATAACCGTTATGGTTTATGGTGTAAAAAAGTAAAATCAATACTTATTACGCACCAACTTTTTGTAAAAACTCCAGTTGGAAGTTCTTTTGTTCATCATAAAATTGAAAAGTTAATCAACAATTTTGATGAATGTTGGATTCCAGATGTTGAAAATGAGACTAACCTATCGGGTGATTTATCCCATCAAAAAATGATAAAATTTCCACATCGTTTTATTGGTCCGTTAAGTCGATTTACGTCATTGCAAGCAGAGCGAAGCAATCTTATTGTAAAAGAATATGATGTAATCGCCATCATTTCTGGTCCTGAACCTCAGCGTACTATTTTTGAAAATTTGATTTTAGAACAGTTGCAAAATACTCAATTAAAAACGGTGATGGTGAGGGGATTGCCAAATAAGATAAAAGGGACGAGGAACAAGGGACAAGGGGAAAGTGATAAGGGGAAAGGGACAAGGGGCGATGGACAAGAGAAAAAGATGCAAGAGATAAGAGACAAGTACGAAATTAGCATATTTAACCATCTTAAAACGGAAGAATTACAAGACTTTATACTAAAAAGCAAAGTAGTGGTTGCTCGTTCGGGGTACTCTACCATTATGGATTTAGTTACTTTTGGGGAAAAAGCCATATTAATTCCAACTCCCGGACAAACTGAACAGGAATATTTAGCGAAGTACCATTTTGAACAAGGAAATTTTTATACGCAAAAACAAAGTGAGTTGGATTTGCAAAAAGGAATGTTAGAAGCTGAACAATTTTCACCTACAATTAACAAAGTGTATCAACTTAAACTTGACTTTCTCGAATAAAACAACTAACTTCGTTTATTCCCGAAGCTTTGGGAATAAAAGATATTGAAACATCCTTTAGCTTAGCGTTACCTCCAATCCCCCTATCGAAGAAAAACAGTTGAGCTTTTGGGCTAACGTGATTAATTTTGCTGTTGCTCCTAGACAAGTAGATGAAAGGTTTGATAAAAAAGAATCTATATAAATAATAAATTCGGAGTAGTTTTGTAAAAATTTTCTGAAATGAATACCAAAAAAGTAGCTTTATTAATATTAGATGGATGGGGATTGGGAGACCACTCTAAAGCCGATGCCATTTACAATGCTAACACCCCTTTTTTTGATAATTGTTTAAAAACTCAAGCAAATTCAACATTGCGAACAGATGGAGAATTTGTTGGTTTGCCAGATGGTCAGATGGGAAATTCGGAAGTGGGACACTTAAACATTGGTGCAGGAAGAGTTATTTACCAAGATTTAGTTAAAATTAACAAAGCCATTAAAGAAAAAACCATTGATACCAATCAAACTTTGATGGATGCATTTAGTTATGCCAATAAAAACAAAGTTACAGTTCATTTTTTTGGACTAGTTTCTGATGGCGGAATTCATTCTCATCAAAACCACCTTTATAAATTATGCGAATTAGCGAAAGAAAATAAAGTTAAAAAAGTTTTTATTCATGCCATTACTGATGGTAGAGATTGTGATCCCAAAAGTGGCTTAGGACAAATTGAACAGTTAGAAAATCAGTTAAAAAATTCTGCTGGTGAATTGGTTTCTGTTGTTGGTCGTTATTATGCTATGGACAGGGATAATCGTTGGGAACGAATAAAAATTGCTTACGATATGTT
>PFUQ01000129.1:622-12869 GCA_002790175.1 Flavobacteriales bacterium CG_4_9_14_3_um_filter_32_8 | reverse complement strand
AAATACTTTTTAAGGAGCGACTAATTATTGGTTACAATACTTAGAAATTAAAGAATAACCTTGTTCAATACCTAACTCGCCAGCTTTACTTAAATCTTTACAGGCTTGCTCCTTATTATCTAAAATTAACAAGATTAATGCACGATTCAGGTAAGCCTCGGCAAAAGAGGAAGATTTGTTAATCACCTCACTATAATCTTCAATAGCTCCAACATAATCTTCTTTTTGAAATTTAATATATGCTCGATTAAAATAAGCATAAGTGTAATTTGGGTTAATTTCAATGCACTTGTTGTAATCATTAATGACCAAGTTTAATGCTTCTTTATTGTCATTCGTATCCACCTGATTAATGGTTAAATAAATTCTATTTGCTCTACCAAAATAGGTCATGTAATTATCGGGGTCTAAACGCAAACTGGTGTTAAAATCCAAAATCGCTTTATCAACTAATTGTAAAGAATTATAAACAATGGCTCTTTTTAAATACAATTCGCCATTCGTATTATCACTATTTATTTTGTCATTTATCTGCTGTAATTTTTCATTTTTCAATTCCTCGCTGATGTCTTCATTTTCGGTATTTAAAAGAAAGTAAGCCGAAAAAGATTTATTTTTTTTATTCCACGAATCGATAATTCGTTTATCCTTGTTGGAGGCTAACAAACTGAGGTAAAAAGGAGGGATTAAAGAAATTTGATTGTTAGCGATTTGCTGCACATTTTTATTGGCGTTGTTGCCACTAAACGAAGTTACTTTAGCAATGTTTAACTCCTCATTTCTTTTTAAGCTATCTGTAATATTTAACTTGGTGTTATTAATTATTTCTGCAGTTTGATTGTCTTCTTGTGCTCCTCTATAATCTCCCAACTGTTGTTTTAAGGAAGCCCTTAATTTATAACCATCTACAAAATCGGGATAAAATTCAATTACTTTTTCTACATCTTTTTTAGCTAGTTTTATTTTTTTTTGTCGTTGGTAAATTAAGGCTCTGTTGTAATAAGCCAAAATATTTTTTGGGTTTAATAATATTACTTTATTGTAATCTTCCAACGCATTTTTAAAATCTTCTTTATCAGAATAAATTAATGCTCTATTGTAGTAGGCTGATGTTGAATTAGGAGAATGTTCAATAACTTTATTCAAGTCTTTTAAGGCATCTTCCTGATGTTCTATTTTATTATAAACCATTGCTCGTTGAAAATAGGCATAACTACTTTCGGAGTCTAAATGCAAGGCATAATTAATATCGGTAAGTGCCGAATCGTAGTGCTTTAAATAATAATAAGCAGTGGCTCTTCTAACATAAGTGTTGGGCTCAAATTTATTATTTTTGATGATGATGTTAAAATCAGCGATGGCTTCGTCATATTTCTCTAATCCAAGGTTCGACATTCCTCTAATAATGTATAGCAATTCTTTGTTAGAATGATATTTTAAAGCTTTCTCGCAATCGGCAATGGCATTGTTGTAATCTTGCAAATAGTTATAAGTGGTGGCTCTGTTTAAATATATTTCAGAATTGGTGGAGTCTATTTTTATAGCAGCATCAAAATCGCTAAAAGCACCTTCGTAATTCAACAATCTATCTCTTACCGAAGCTCTAATAATGTACGCATCAATAAATCGTGGATTGAGTTGAATAGTTGCTGTAAAATCACTTTCAGCACCCACATAATCGCCTAATTCTAATTTGGCAAAACCTCTAAAATAAAAAGCTTCGTAATTGGGAGCATCATTATTAATCACATCATTAAATTTTTCTATCGCACTTTTATATTGTTTTTCCGAAAGTTCTAAACGACCAATAAGCAGTTTGTTTTCTTTTTTCACCTGTGCAAAGGTTGGTGAATTGGATAATAAATAGAAAATAAAAATGGAGTAAGATAATAAATAGGCAAACCGTTTCATGTACAAGTCGAAAATTTTACCAAAAAAACAAAATATATCCTTTCATTCAATAAAGAAAAAGGAATAAAACGTTAAATAAGTATAAATTATACGGAAAACGCCCGCCTGCCTTTCGGACAGGAGATAAATTGTCGAATTATCTTTTTGTCTAAAGTCGACTTCCCACTTCCGTCTTCGGACTTCCGTCTTCTTTATTTAAGCACGTAAGTATAAATCATTCTTTTATCAGCCACTACCAAATTGGTTGTTTTATCGTTGTTGATATCGGCAATGGTAAATGGTGTACTTCCTAATAGTGGAAAATCCTCTTCAATTTTTCCTTCACTATTTATTAAATAAATTTGGTTACTAGTTACTAATCCTATTTTAATTGATTTATTGGGCATATTAAAGAATAGTGGAGTTTGAGTAATTGCCGATTGAAACTCAGAATTAAAAATTTCTTTTTTGTCTGCATCAATAATTTTTAGCGTATTATTCCACATAAAAATATAATCGTTGGAGTTATCGTTGTTGTAATCAAAAAAGTTAAAAGTTGCATTTTTTGGAATATTTTCAAGGGTTATTACTTCTTTTTTATCATTCAAAAATAGTTTAACAATATTGCCCAATGTATCTGAAGTAATTAAGTAGGTTTTATTCAAGTTATTCCCCACTTTTAAATACACTTCGTTGCTTAAAAATGGCAATTTGTTTTCAATTTTTAATCTGTCTTTTCCTGAACGTTCAATCACTTTAACTTTTCCATTTTTTAATGGAACAACAAGGTAATCTTTTCCAGAAAGTGCAAAATGCCAAATCTTACTTACTGCTGGACTTTCTGCCGAAACATATTCCCAACCATCCACTTTGTTTCCTTCGGCAGTGTAGTTGTAAACCATATTATTGCTACAGCCAATTAATAAACGATAGTTTTTATCGTTGGAATAATCTAAAACTGAAATTCCATTGCTGGCATCACTTGGTAATTTTATTGGGTAACTTCCCACATTATTACCATTTCGGTCTATTAAATAAATTTTAGATTTGGTATTAAAAAGCAGTTGTAGTTTATTGTTTTTAAAAATATCAATCTGGTAAAATTTGCTCATTACTCGCTCACTTAACTGTTTGCTCCAAATTACTTTTCCAGTATTGCTTATTAAGTAAATGGTATTGGCATCATCTTGTACGATTATTTCTTTCGAATTGGTAATATGATTAACGACCAATTGTGGTGTAGCACTAATGGTAGAATCTAATTCTAATTCCCACAACGAACTCGTTTCTTGTTTGTAAACAGGATTATATTTTAAGAAAATGGTATTGTAAAAAAGATTATTTTTTTCGGCAGTCACTTGAAAAGCAACCGCTTCAAATTTTCTAAACAATTCTATTTTTTCATCTATCATAGGCGAAAAATCTGCTGCACCATAAATCTTATATAAATTGGTAGAACGAGCAATGTTGTTATAAATAAAAATAGTGCTGCTTGAGGAAAGGTTATCGTAAAATTCTTTAAAATTTTCATTAGTACTCAATACTTTTTTAGTGGTATAGTTGGTAATAAAAGTTTGTAATGCATTTTCGCTGTTTCCAAAAACAACATAATCATCAATAATTGCGTAATAATTTTTTTCGAAATCAGGGAATGGTTTACCCAATAAATTGCTAAACAAATTTGGGATGTTTAATTGGTTGATGGAATAGCCATTAAATTCAATAGGTTGAACAACGATATCGGAAATTATTTTTTGGGAGATAGCCGATAAACTTTCTTTAGTTTTCTCTATTTCATTCGATTGAAAAATAATGTATTGATTATTTAATAATATGTCTGATTGCGATTCGGTTACTACTAATGCTAATTCGTTACCTATGTTCTGAAGAAAAGTTGCTTCTAAATCGATACCATATTTTTTGATTTGTTCGTCTAAATAGCTTTGATAATTAAAATAAAGCTGCTCACTTTTTAACAGTTTAACTCGATTCTCAAAAAATTCTTTTGAATTACTTAAACCATAATAATAAATAAAGGAAGTGTTAGATGGGACAATGGATAATAGTTCCATTTCTTGTGGTTTTTGACCTTTAAAAAGTTGAATGAAATAATTATCCACATCGTTGTTAAAACTAAATCCACTGAACGATAAAGAATTAGGTTTAATATTCACATCAAGTTCTGTCCAACCCGTATAATTTTCAAAGCCAGCTAAGTACGTTTTGGTAGATTTGTTGACATATTGAGTAACAATTTTAGAAAAATACTTGGTATTGATAAACAGATTTCCGTCTTCTGATTGCCCCGAAGTATTAATGACCTTACTAAAAGTAGGGTCGCTTAACAAATTATTATTAGAATTTAGTTGTCGGATAACATCTTCAATTAATACCGTACTGTAGCTAAATACTAACGTATTTTTATAAATAACCATTGAAATTTTATCCTTATTGTTGGTGGAGATGGTATAAATTGTTGCACCATCATATTCCCTGCTTTCGGTATTTTTTTTGGTAACGATTTTAATTTTATTAATGATATCTGCTTCGCTTGCATCTACAACAATAGGAAGGTAAAAAATAAAATCGAAATTAGTTGCACCCGACAGATGAATAGAACTTAAAATAGGGGAGTTCTTAAATAATGGAGCAAAAGGTCCGCTAAGTATAGAATCTAAATAATGCATTTGATTTTTTATAGTAAAAGCAGTAGTTGTATTACCAACCAATTCTTCCCAAATAATATTAGTAGAAGCTATTTTGTTGTAGATGGCATTAAAATTATTTTCTTTTATGATTACAGCAGCATTGATTGGAATAGCCTCAAATGAAGTTTTATTAATAGGTTCTTTTATGTTTTTATAAAAGTTGTAAGCGATAATGCTTACCGCCACCATTAATAAAATAAACAGAACTAAAAGAATTTTTTTTGTCATGAAACGCCTAAAATTAAAGCCTAAAATTAAGCGGTAGATGGAAGTTAAAGCCCAGCTATTTTATAAAGAATTAACAACTATAAGTTAATAGGCGTTTTATTGCGGATGAATAGAAATAAAATGCAAAATAGCCAATCGATAAGCGTTTAAACCCAATCCTGCAATTACTCCAATACAATTTTTTGCCATTAAGGAAACGTGTCGATATTCTTCGCGAGCATAAACATTAGAAATATGAACTTCTATTACGGGAGTTTTAATTCCAGCAATAGCATCAGCAATTCCAATGGAAGTGTGCGTGTATGCTCCAGCATTCATAACAATAGCATCAAAATTAAATCCAACTTCATGTAATTTGTTAATGAGTTCACCTTCTACATTACTTTGAAAATAACTAAGTTCAACGGTTGGAAATTCAGCTTTTAAATCTTTAAAAAAATCATCAAAAGAAGAATTGCCATAAATACTTGGCTCTCTTTTACCGAGTAAATTTAAGTTAGGACCGTTAATTATTAGTATTTTCATCACAAATTGTTATAAGACAAAGATACAATTTTGGATTTACGATTTACGAATTGGAAATTAGTCATTTTAATTTTCTTCGTTCTTCCGACTTCTGACTTCTGTCTTTTAATTTACGATTTGTTATTCCTTACTACTCATCCCTCTCTCCTTATTTCTCATTTCATTTTTCTTATTTCTTATTTCTTATTTGTTCCTTTGCTAAACTAAAATTAATTGGCGTGAATTGGGTATCGACCATAAAAGGATTTAAAAATTATTTACAGTTAGAACGCTCGTTGTCTAAAAATTCTATCGAAGCCTATTTGCACGATGTAGAAAAATTATTTCAATTTTTAGAGTTAAAAGGAATAGACCTTCCGCCTGAAAAAGTAGCACAAAAACACATTGAAGAATTTTTGATGTGGATTAGTGAATTGGGTTTAAATGCTCGTTCTCAAGCCAGAATATTATCGGGTTTAAAAGCTTTTTACAAATATTTAATGATGGAAGATATTATCGATAATTCTCCAGCAGAATTAATAGAATCTCCTAAAATTGGGCGAAAATTACCTGAGGTATTAAGTATAGAAGAGATTAACGAAGTAATAAATGCCATTGATTTAAGTAAGCCCGAAGGTGAACGAAATAAAGCAATGTTAGAAACCCTTTACAGTTGTGGCTTACGTGTTACCGAGTTGATTAATTTAAAAGTATCTAATTTATTGTTGGACGAAGGTTTTGTGCGTGTGGTAGGAAAAGGCGATAAAGAACGAATTACTCCAATTGGAAGTATTGCCATCAAACAAATTAAAATTTATGTAGCGAGTAAGCGCAATCACATGAATAACATTGATAAAAAAAGTGAGGATATTTTATTTTTAAACCGTAGAGGAAAGCAATTAACTCGGGTAATGATTTTTACGATTATTAAAAATTTAGCACAAAAAGCTGGAATTAAAAAAACAATTAGTCCACATACTTTTCGACATTCTTTTGCCACCCATTTGGTGGAAGGAGGAGCCGACCTGAGAGCAGTGCAAGAAATGTTAGGACACGAATCCATTACCACTACCGAAATTTATACACATTTGGATAGAGAATACTTACGACAAGCAATTTTAGATTTTCATCCGAGAGCTAAATAAAATTTTCCTTAATTTGGAGGCGTAACAATTTAAAAAAAATAATGAGTATCTCCTTAACTACTAATTTAAACTGGAAAACAGAGCTCAACAAAACGGCTTTAAGGTATCATACGATAACTTTATGGGTTGCTGTAGTGTTTAACTTGTTGTTTTTTATTACCGATTACATTAACATTTACGAGTATTGGCAAGAATTTTTAACTTTTAGAGTTGTTGTTGCATTTATTTGTTTAATCACCGTTTTATTTCACAAACAACTTAAAATTTCTATTGAGATGATGGCAGTTATTCCTGTGTTATTAATTTCAATACAGAATGCCTATATGTGGAGTGTAATGGATGCAGAGCACTTACAGAAACATACTTTAGCATACATGGCACTATTTATTGGTTCGGGAATGTTTGTGTTTTACCATGTCTATTTTTCTGTTTTTATTGTTGTCGCAAATGTTATTGCAAATGTTATATTTTTCTATTTTAACAGTGCTTTATCTGTAGATGAGGTTTTGGTAAATGGAGGTTTCTTAACACTTGCTGTCGCTATTTTTTCAATTCTATTAATTCGAATGCGGTACAGTTTAACCAAAAAAGAAATCATTGCACGAACTGAATTGGAAAAATCAAAACAACTCATAGAGGAAAAACACAAAGAAATAACCGATTCGATTAATTATGCCGAGCGAATACAACGCAGCTTTTTGGCAACTACCGAAATTTTAGATAAGTACCTAAACCCAAAGCACGTCATTGCGAACTGTCATCCTGAGCTTGTCGAAGGAACAGCGAAGCAATCTGTAAAAAATGAGCAGATTGCTTCACTCCCTTCGGCCATTCGCAATGACGAAAGCAATTACTTTGTCTTTTTTCGCCCTAAAGACGTAGTAAGCGGCGATTTTTATTGGGCATCAGAATTGATTAACGGCAACTTTGCATTTTCTTGTGCCGATAGCACTGGACATGGTGTTCCAGGAGCAATTATGAGTATTTTAAATATTTCGAGTTTAGAAAAATCTATCGAAAAGGAAACAGAACCTGATCAAATATTAAATCAAACTCGAAAAATTATTATTGAGCGTTTAAAAAAAGATGGCAGTTCAGAAGGAGGAAAAGATGGAATGGATTGCAGTTTACTGGTATTCAATCAAGACCGTACAAAACTTTCGTTTGCAGCAGCAAACAATCCTGTTTTTATTGCTCGCTCTAGCGTCAGTGCGAGCTGTCATCCTGAGTCTGTCGAAGGAACAGCGAAGCAATCTCATTCTAACGAGCAGATAGCTTCACTTCCTACGGTCGTTCGCAATGACGATGGAGAGGAAAAGGTCGTTCGCAATGACGATGGAGAGGAAAAGGTTGTTCTCAATGACGGTTATGAATTGATAGAATTCAAACCCGACAAGATGCCAGTTGGTAAACATGAAAAAGATCAAGAATCATTTACACTTCACACTGTTCTTCTCCAAAAAGGAGATATTATTTATGCATTAACCGATGGTTTTTCCGACCAATTTGGTGGCGAAAAAGCCAGCCCGACTGAACAAAATCGGGCGTTCGGACGGGGCAAAAAATATAAGATTAAAAATTTAAAAGAATTGTTATTGCAAATTGCTCATTTACCCCTGTCAGAACAAGAACAAAAACTGTCTGATGAATTTGATAAATGGAAAGGAAGTAATGAGCAAGTTGACGATGTTTGTATTATCGGTGTGAGAGTTTGACGAAGTCAATTCTCGAACGCCAGATAATACAAATCCGACTACTGGCGGATAATATAGGTGTTAGAATCTAGTTCTTACCGATTATGAAATTATCTGTTACATCTTATTTGAAATGATTATTTTTACAGTTCATGTCAAAAATGAAAAAAATATTATTCATTACATTCCTTCTTTTTATGGTTTTTGCATGCCGTAAGGATTTTGAAAGACCCAGTTGGGATGTAGATTTGTTAGCCCCGCTGATTCGAACAACATTAACATTAAATGATTTACTTCCAGATTCTGTTATTCAGGTTAATCCCGATACTTCTATCAAATTAGTATTTCAAACTACTATTTTTAACATAGAAATGGATTCGTTGTTTAAAATTCCTGATACAACGGTTACCGAGGTGTATATTTTCCCTTTTAATTCTGTTGCCAACCCTGGAAATTCTTTCTATAGCACCAACAAGCAAGTTACGTTAAATGTAAGCAATGGAGTAGAATTAAATTATGCATTGGTTGAATCTGGTTTTATAGAATTAGAAATTTTTAGCCAAATAAAAGAAAAAATCATCATTACTTATACTGTTCCAAGTGCTACAAAAAACGGAGATACACTTGTTATCAAAGACATTGTTGATGCAGGGACATTTTCACAAGATGGGTATCTTAAAAAAATAATTAACTTAAGTGGTTATGAGTTAGATTTAACTGGTGTTTCTAAATCGGAAGTCAATACTTTTATTACCAGAGCAGTTGCAACGGTCGATACTAATGCATTAACTCCAGTTACTATTTCGATGGGCGAAAAAATCACCTATAAAAATACCTTAGTGGATATTGTACCTTATTTTGTAAGAGGTTATTTTGGTACTCAGCAGATTCATTTTGGACCAGCGACCACTAATATTAGTGCTTTTAATCAGTTTACAGCAGGGACTTTAGATTTGGAGCAAGTAGATGTAACCCTTGATTTTAAGAATGGGATAGGAGTAGATGCTCAACTTGTTGTCAATCAGTTCGCTACCATTAGTACCTCTACTGCAAATACCGCTAATTTGAGTCATACGAGCATTGGAACTCCATTAAATTTAAACAGAGCACAGCTTACTTATTCAGTTCCAGAGGTAAATTTTACTCATTATAATATTGCCATGAACACTGCTAACTCTAATATTGACCAATTAATTGAACTTTTTCCAAACCAATTACTGTATGACATTAATTTGAATGTAAACCCATTCGGAAATATTTCTGGAGGAAATGATTTTGTGTATAAAAAACACACCTTAGAAACGAACTTAAATGTGGAGTTCCCATTATCATTAGTGGCGAATAACCTCACTTTGCAAGACACAGTAGATTTTAACATCCCCTCCGAAAGTGAAAATGGAAGAATAATTGACGGCACTTTGTTTATTTATGCCAATAACGGATATCCTTTTGATGCACTACTGAAATTGGCTTTGTATGACGAAAATAATAACCTTTTACAAAACCTTTCGGTGAACAATTACATTCAATCGGCACCAGTTGATGCTTTTTTAAAAGTAATCAGTAAAAAAGAATCAGTAGTAGCCATCTCTTTAACTCCAACGGATGTGGATAATTTATATAAAGCAAAAAAAATTGTATTAAGTATTGCTTTTACAACTGCTGCTCAACCTCAATTTATTAAAATTTACGAAGGTTATTCAATTGATATTAAAGTGGTTGGTGATTTCTCCTATACTACCAATTTTAACTAGACATGAAAATAGTAAGAAAATTTTTATTACTTTTTTTAATAATTAGTTTAAAAACAACTTTATTATTTAGCCAAAATAATACCGATTTTTTTGTTGATACAACCCAACATTTAACAGTTTCTTTTGGAGCAGATTATTCGTATGGATCTTCGGTAATGAATGGTAAATTTTTAAATAAATTTCTTTTTGGAGGAAGAATTGAAAGAGAGGATAAAGATGCCGCTTACAAAAGTTTATCGAGTAATAACAGATTGGGTGGTGACTTAAATTATCAATTTAATGTAGAAATTCCATTGGATACATTATTTCGAAAACCTACTATTTCGTTAGTTGTTGGAGCAGAAAACACCGAACACATTGATGCAGTATTTACTTCCGATTTATTTAAATTTACCTTTGATGGAAACAAACAATTTGCTGGAGAATTTGCAGAAATTGGGGGCACCAATTATAACCATTATCAATATCAAAAAATTAATGTAGGATTTGTTAACTACAAGTATTTTGATGATAAATTAGCGAAAGAAGGCGTTATTTTATCATTAATAAAAGGCGAACAACATGAAGCTATAACAATTCCTAGAGGTTCAATTTTTACTCAAGAATTAGGGAAAGAAATAGATATAGATTTGAACTATAGCTATAACTCTTCAGATACTGCCAATAAAGGAATAAAAGCTTTTAACGGTTATGGTATTTCTACCAATTTATTTACCGAAATTTTTCTAAGAAATGGAGATAAAATGTATTTAGGAGTAGAAGATTTAGGGTTTATTTATTGGAATAAAAATTCATTGGATATAGCTTCTGATAGTACTTTCCATTATGATGGTATTTGGATAGATAATATTTTCGATTTGAATGATAGTTTATTAAACAATATCTCAAAAGATTCTATTCTCAATAAAATTACTACCACTAATCAAAAAAATAGTTATTCAATTGCTTTGCCTACAGCAGTTAATATTACCTATACAAAAGTAATCAATGGTAAATGGAAGATGAATGTTGGAGTTTATCATAAAATTTTAGCCAATTATCTCCCATTCATAGCTACCAATTTTTACTATTATTTTAATAAAAAAATTGTTGCAAAAGCACATTTGTCTTATGGAGGATATGGAAGACTAAACACAGGATTAGCTTTTGCGAAATCTTTTAATAAATACATCGAAGTTTTTATTGGAACCAATAATTTAGAAGCTTTTGTTGCACCTAATTTGGCATTTAACAACAGTGGTTTTATTGGCATAAAATCGTATTTTTAATAAAAATTATAGAAAAATGAATCAGTTACTCAACTTAAAAAACACAGACTCGGGCAACTTTTTTTTAATTGCAGGGCCTTGTGTAGTAGAAAGCGAAGAAAACGTTTTTGAAATAGCTTGTACCATTAAGGAAATGACCGATAGGCTAAAAATTCCTTATATTTTTAAGGCTTCTTATCGAAAAGCAAATCGCTCTCGCTTAGATTCTTTTTCAGGAATTGGAGATGTAAAAGCGTTAGAAATTATTAAGAGTGTTAAAGACAGATTAGGATTGCCTGTTTTAACCGATGTGCATACTGCCGAAGAGTGTGAACTTGCTGCTAAATATGTTGATGTTTTGCAAATTCCAGCTTTTTTATGTCGTCAAACCGATTTATTAATTGCTGCTGCGAAAACTGGCAAAGTCGTAAACATCAAAAAAGGACAGTTTTTATCGGCAGAAGCCATGCAATTTGCAGTAAACAAAGTAAAAGAATCTGGAAACGAAAACGTGTGGTTAACCGAAAGAGGTACAACATTCGGCTATCAAGATCTAGTAATTGATTACCGAGGCATACCAGTGATGCGACAATTTGCTCCTACCATTTTGGACATTACACATTCATTACAACAACCCAACCAAGCATCTGGCGTTACAGGAGGAAGACCAGAATTGATAGAAACTGTTGCCAAAGCTGGAATTGCTGTTGGCGTAGATGGAATATTTATTGAAACACATCCAAATCCAGCAGTTGCTTTAAGCGATGGAGCAAACATGTTGCGGTTAGATTTATTGGAAAATTTGTTAACGAAATTGATAAAAATTAGAAAAACAATTCATGAATAAAATAGTTCAAATATTACTTTTTCTTATTCCTTTTCTCGGATTTTCGCAAACCGATACTGTAGCCCATTTGTATACTTTTGGTGGCAATAATAATGACAATGCCGAGGAAATTGAAGCGACCACCGATGGTGGTTATATTGTTGTTGGTTCTACCTCTAGTAATAGCTCTGGAAATACCGATATTTATTTATTAAAAGTAGATTCAAATTGTAATTACTTATGGAGTTACG
>PFUQ01000129.1:297-439 GCA_002790175.1 Flavobacteriales bacterium CG_4_9_14_3_um_filter_32_8 | reverse complement strand
TGAGCCCTCGATGCCTCCTGTTCCTCCTGCACATGCCGCTGCCAGTACGCTTATATGTGCAGCGATTTGATATTGCATCCCCACTAATAATGTGGCAATTAAAACGATTTGTATTAAAACTTTCTTCATATCTCAAGTGATT
>PFUQ01000129.1:0-147 GCA_002790175.1 Flavobacteriales bacterium CG_4_9_14_3_um_filter_32_8 | reverse complement strand
AGTATTTTTGGCCAACAAATAGTCGATTTAGTACCTCAAAACGCCATCGAAACTTACCTTTTAAATAACGAAAGAAACCCTTAAACCAAAACGTAACTGTTTGATTGATATATATATATATATATATATATATTCTGCAAAATATTG
>PFUQ01000246.1:4150-12907 GCA_002790175.1 Flavobacteriales bacterium CG_4_9_14_3_um_filter_32_8 | reverse complement strand
AACTCATTTATTTTTGGTAAAGTGGCTTTTAACGATTGTTTCATTGCAGCAACGGCTGTTTTATACAGTCGTTCAGTTTTTAAGTGTTTTCTTTCGGAATGTTCGCATATAATAGGTGTGATTTCGGTAATGCCTATTTCGGTACATTTTTCTATCAACCATTCTAATCGTTCATTGTTTTTTGTTGGGGCAATGGCAATGTGCAAATTGGGTTTAGTAATTACCTCTTTATTGATTTTTACTAGTTGCACTTCACATTTTTTTGGATTATCATCAACAATAATTGCTTCATAAAAATTTCCTTTTCCATCAATTAATTGAATAGCATCACCAATAGTTAAACGAAGAACTCGAATGGCGTGTTTGGATTCACTTTCATTCAAAGTGAAGCTGTTTTTATCAGCTATTTCTGGCGTATAAAATAAATGCATAACGGTTACAAAATACTGCAAAATTTGGGAATAAAAAAAGGAGTTGAATGTTCAACTCCTTTTTAAATGAATTATCAACTATTAATGAATTTCTAAATCAAAAGGCATACGAGCCATTATCCCTGTTTGGTTGGACATGGTTTGCATTTTTTGATAGTATTTGTAATTTTCTCCCAACTTATTTTTTATCATTCTTGCCTCCACATCGCCAGAAAGTTCTTTCATTAATTCTTCAAATGCGTCAGGTCTTATTGGGTATTCTTCAATTTCATAAGCAGTTAATTTTGCCAATCCTTTCGCAATGTCGATGGCTTTATTTAATCCGCCAATTTCATCCACCAAACCAATTTCTTTGGCATCATTACCTGCCCAAACTCTTCCTTGACCAATGGAATCAACTTGCTCTTTAGTCATTTTTCTGCCTTCAGCAACTTTGGTAATAAAATCATCATAAATTTTCTCAACACCTATTTGTATGATGTCTTTTTCTTCAGCTGTTAAAGGTCTAAAAACAGTCATAATATCTCCGTGAGTATTTGTTTTAACATCATCAAAAGTAATTCCTAATTTATTATTAAAGAAACCTTGCATGTTTGGAATAACGCCAAAAACTCCAATAGAACCAGTAATAGTTGTTTCATCGGCAACAATTTTATCAGCCGCACAAGAAATATAATATCCACCTGAAGCAGCAACATCACCCATTGAAACAACAACTGGCTTTGCTGCTTTAGCTAAAACAACTTCTCTCCACATAATATCAGAAGCCAACGCACTTCCTCCAGGAGAATTTACTCTTAAAACGATTGCTTTCACATTTTTATCCAATCTTGCAAGTCTTATTGCTTCGGAAATGGTTTCAGAACCCATATCATCTTTGGTGCTTTTCCCGCTAACAATGTTACCACTAGCGTAGATAATGGCAATTTTGTTTTCAGAGGTTAACTTTTTCTCTGAATCTGGCAATTTAGCATGGGTATATTTTCCTAAACCTATAAAATTTATTTCATCATTTTCACTAATGGCTAATCTTTTTCTAAGTTCAGCAAGTAATTGGTCTTTATAAATTACCTCATCAACAAAATTGTATTTTTTAGAATCGTTGGCATCTTGAATTTTAAGACTATCAGCCAACATATTTATTTCATCTATTTTAAAATTTCTACTTGTTGCAACTTGATTTAACCAATTTTCCCAAACGGTATTTAATAATTTTTGCATTTGTTCTCGGTTAGAATCACTCATTTTATCTAGCATAAATGGTTCAACTGCACTTTTAAATTTACCATGTCGAATAATTTGAACATCAATTTCTAATTTTTCTAACATATTTTTAAAAAACATCAATTGAGTTGCTAAACCTCTTAACTCTACTATTCCAGCAGGGTTTAAAAAAACTTTATCAGAAATAGAAGCCAAGTAATAAGTTTTTTGAGTATAAACTTCAGCATAACTAATGATCCATTTTTTTGATTTTTTAAAATCAGCTAATGCATTTCTTATTTCTTCTACTGTTGCCATTCCAGCATCTAATGAAGTTAAATCCAAATAAATTCCTTTAATACGATTATCGTTTTTGGCTTTTTCAATGTTTTTAAGAATATGGTCTAATCCAATATTCTCTTCAGCTTCAAAAGTTTCAAAGTTAAAATTTTCAAAAGGATTATCAGAAGTTCTATCTTGTATCGTATTTTCTAACTTAATTTGTAGAACAGAATTATCCTTTACTTTAGCTATTTTAGTACTATCTCCAGAAGCAGAGGAAATTAAAGCTCCAACTATAACGAAAAATAGAATAAAAAAGATAAAAAAAGAAAGTAACATGCCAATCATACTGGCAAACATAAATTTGAAGAATTGTTTCATTTTGAATAAAATTTTAGTTGTTTTACATTTACAAAAATAGAGTTAGAAGTTAATAGTTTTTTTGGATAATACACCAATGGTTGTAGGAATTGATAAACGGAAAGAATGAGCAAACAAGTAGTTTTTTCTTTAGGAGGCAATGTGGGTAATGTTAGTCAAACATTTTTGAAGGCAATTAATAGCTTAGAAAAAAAAGTTGGGAAGCTCATCAAAAGTTCTACTATATATACTACAAAAGCTTGGGGAATAGAAAATCAACCTGATTTCATCAATCAAATTGTAATATTTAAAACACAATTATTGCCTCACGAAGTTCTGATAAAATGTTTGCAAATAGAAAAAGAATTGGGTAGGAAAAGAATTGATGGGGAAAAATGGCAACAACGTGTTATCGACATTGATATTTTATTTTATGAAAGTGAAATTATTAATTTCAACAACTTAATAATTCCACATCCTTATTTACATCAGCGAAATTTTGTTCTCTTTCCATTAGCCGAATTAATGCCTGAATTTATACATCCTTTATTAAGAAAAACGATAGCAGAACTAAAAAAAGGTTGTCAAGATAACTTAAAGGTTATCAAATTATTGGCATAAAAAGTAGAGATAATGTTAAATAGTTTTTTAAATATTAAAAGTATTGACTATCATTGCAGTTGAATTTAATAAAAATAAATAGATTTTAAAAGAATAACCTATATAAAAGATGAAAAATCGTAACTTAAAATTGTTAGCATTAGTTGCTGTCGCAGCAACTACGTTTATGGCTTGTAACCCTTTAAATAAAATGGTTAAAAGGCAAGCTGAAGTTAATTATGAATTAACTCCAAATCCTGTTGAAATGCATGGCGATACCATTGCAATTACTTTTTCTGGAAGTTTTCCTGCAAAGTATTTTAACAAAAAGATTTCAGCTGTTATTACTCCTGTTTTGGTTTATGGTGAAAATTCTGAATCATTTACTCCATTAAAATTAAAAGGTGAAGTTTCTGAAGCAGAAGGAACAACAATTAATTATGAAAAAGGTGGTAATTTTTCTCATGCTGCAAAAATTCCTTACAAAGATGGAATGGAAGCTGCAATTGTTGAATTAAGAGTTACTGGTTCATACAAAACAAAAACAAAAGATTTAGATCCACGAAAAGTAGCTGATGGAACCATTATTACTCCTAAATTGGTAATGTCTTCTGATAAAGCTATTGCTGGAGCTGACAAAATGGTGAAATTCAATTTAGAAAACAACAGTGTTGATATTCATTATTTAGTTAACAATTCGGTTGTGAGATCTGGTGAGATGACTGATGCTGATATTAAAGATTTAAAAGCAAAATTAAAAGGTTGGCAAGAAAATGTTAAAATGGAATTTAACAGTTTAAATATCGAAGCTTATGCTTCACCTGAAGGTGAATTAAGTAAAAACGAGAACTTAGCGAATGAAAGAGCAACTTCTGCTGCAAAAGCAATTGAAGGAATGCTTAAGTCTGCTAAAATTACTTTACCTGAAACAGGATTTACAACTGCTACTGGTAAAGGTGAAGACTGGACAGGATTTAAATCATTAATGACTGCATCTGATATTAAGGATAAAGAATTAATCATTAGAGTATTGGAAACTTACCAAGATGGTGAAAAAAGAGAAACAGAAATTAAAAATTTAGCGGCTACTTATACCGAAGTTGCTAAAAAAGTACTTCCTGAATTAAGAAGAGCTCAATGTAATTTAGTAATGAAACATAATAATTTAACTGATGATGAGCTTAAAACATTAGTTGATACAAAAATTGATTCGTTAGACGTTGAACAAATGTTGTACGCAGCTACTTTATATAATGATGTAGCTAAAAAAGAATCTATTTACAAAAGTGTTTCTTCTATCCATGCAAATGATTGGAGAGGACCAAACAATGTTGGATTTATTTATGTTTCTCAAAATAAATTAGCCGATGCAAAAGCAGAATTTGATAAAGCTAATGGTCTTTCAGCCAACAATCCTATTGTTCAAAATAACTTAGGAGTTATTGAACGATTAAATGGAAACTTAGATGCCGCTATGGATTATTACAACAAAGCATCGGGTGCTGGTAAAGAAGTTGCTCAAAACAAAGGAATAATTAACATCATTAAAGGTGATTATGCTGGGGCTGTTTCTAATTACTCAGGAGTAAATTCATTTAATGCAGCTTTAGCACAATTGTTAAATAAAAACAATTCTATTGGAGCTGTTATTGACGGTTCTGACGATAAAGATGAAGCTCTTTCATATTACTTAAAAGCAATTGCAGGTGCAAGAAGTGGTGATAATGATATGATGATTAATAATTTAAAAACTGCAACATCTAAAGATGCTGCTTTAAAAGCTAAAGCAAAAACTGATGCTGAGTTTATTAAATCTAGAGCTAACGCAGATTTTCAAGCTGCTGTAAATTAAAAAAAATAATTAACCCTATTAGGAAAAAAAGGCTTCTGAAATTGCTCAGAAGCCTTTTTTTTAATACTTTTACTCAAGTATTACCACTAACTATTATTATTTAGCTTACTATGAAAAAAATATTATATTTATGTTTAATTGTAGTTTCTTCTACTATTATTTCTTGTGCTCAAGAACAGTGTGAATGTCAACAAGATGGAAATAATATTACTTATACAAATGACGATGCCAAAGATGCTGGTGTTGATTTAGCAACTTATTGCGAAGGATTAGATGGAGTTGTTAAATTGTCGAATCCAACAAATCAATGTACTTTACAATAATCAAATTAATTTTTTTATACAGAACTTAACTTAGTAACATTAAAAATAAAAACAATGAAAAAATCTTTATTATTTGCCCTAATTTTAGGTGGAGTTTTAGCTTTCACATCATGTGCTGATGAAGAATGTGTTTGTGATAATGGAGTAACAATTACTCAAGCTGATGCTGACGATTCTGGAATATCCTTAAGTGAAGCATGCGATTATGCAGGAACAGGTGGTGCCAGCTGTTCAATGAAATAATAACCATAATTAGGTTAAGCATATAAAAAAATAAATTATTTTTTTGATATTAAAAATATTTCTTATCTTGCACCCTGAATTATTAACTTAACTAAATTATTATGAAAAAATTATTATTATTCGCTATCATCGTAGGAGGGTCTATAGCTTTTACTTCATGTAGCAAAAAAGAATGTACATGTACTGTTGGTGGAGCTTCCGAAAGTTTCACTGAAGATGATTTGCCATCAGGATCTGCTTCTGTAGAGGAGTATTGTGATGCATCAGATGCAGCGTATAAAGCACTTGGAATTGATGGAAGTTGCTCAATGAATTAATTAATTTATTTTAGATTTAAAAAGCTACCTTTGGGTAGCTTTTTTTTTGTAATGAATCTACTCTGCAGAAGAAGTTCCCTCCTAAAAAGAGCCTGCACTGAGCTAAGTCGAAGTGAGGGTTAGGGAGGTGTAAAAAAACAAATGAAAATAATAAATTATATATTAAGAATAATTGTTGGATTAGTTTTTATCTTATCTGGCATAGCTAAGTTGTTTCCCATAGAACCTTTTGAAATTGTATTTGTTGATTTAGGCGTTGCTAATTGGTTAACCGCACCTTTTTTAGCACGGTTTATTATCGCAGCTGAACTTTTTTTGGGATTATCCATACTTTTTAATGTTTGGCTAAAAAATAAAATTTATTATACCACCCAAGCTTCGTTAATAATTTTTACTGTTTACTTGATTTATTTATTAATTACCAAAGGTAATACTGCTGATTGTGGTTGCTTTGGCAACTTTTTACCACTTTCACCAATAGCTTCAATACTAAAAAATGGTGTTCTTTTTGGATTAATGGTCTTTATCAATAAAAAAAATACCTCCCGAGAAATCGGAACTAAAAAATGGTTACCATTACTATTTGTAGTAATAGCTTTTGTTTCAACTTTTTTATTAAACCGAGTTGGGTTGCATAACATACAAGGAATAGCTGTTAATAAACCAATAGATTTTTCCGAATTGCCACCTTTATACAAAACCAATCAAAAAGTTGATTTTTCAAAAGGAAAAAAGGTAGTGGCTTTTTTAAGTTACCAGTGCGAACATTGTATTAATGCTACCTCTAAATTAGTGCTATTGGATAGAGAGCAAAAAATTAATAATTTGTATTTGGTAATTGGTTCCAAAAAAGAAAAAGGGTTATTAGAATTTTTAGAAAAGACAAAACCCAACTTTCCATTTATTTGGATGAATGACGATACTTTTTTTAAATATAGTGGAGGTCGATTACCTGCTATCATTTATATGGAAGATGGTGTGATGAAGAAAAAATGGTATGGTGAATTATTCGATGTGGATGATATCGGTAACTATTTCATACATGAATAAAAATAGCGTATGGTACTTTTAATCAGATGAAATCAAAATTTTTTTGTTTTTTTTTCTATTTTTGTACTAAGTAAATTTATTAAAAGTAAAATTTATGAAATAAGTCATGAGCAAAATGCTCACCAACATCAATGAGTGTTCTATCCCGAATACTCGGGATGACCGATTTAATAAAAATAAAAAATATACATATGAAAAAAGTATTAATGGTATTAGGAGTTTCTTTAGGAGTTTTAATTTTTGCTAGCTGTAGTAAAAAAGAGTGTGTATGTGTTACTACATCTAGTGAAAACGGAGTAATTACTAATTCTTCTACAACATCATCTAGTAATAGTGGGATACCAGGTCCAGTAGGCAATGCAACGGATAAAGAAACATGTAATCTTGGAGATTATTCTTCAACATACACTAGTGGAGGAACTACATATGAGGATAAAACGGAATGTGACTTAGATTAGAATAGTATCTTTCTGTTTTTGAGTTGATATACCGAAACCATCCGTCAGATGACGGCTGGTTTCAGTATATATGGGTGATTATTTTACTTCCTAAATTTTGTTGTTACATCCCAAATAACAATTCCTGCACAAACTGAAATGTTTAAAGAATGTTTAGTTCCTTGTTGAGGTATTTCAATCACCAAATCACTTAAATTAATTGCTTCTTGCTCAACGCCACTCACCTCATTACCAAAAATGATGGCTATTTTCTCATTTTTTTTTAGATAGAAATCAATTAATGGTACACTGTTTTCTGTTTGTTCAATTGCGGCAATTTGATAACCTACTTTTTTTAATTCTTTTATTGCTTCAATGGTAGTATTAAAATATTTCCAATGAACAGTTTCGGTGGCTCCTAATGCAGTTTTTTGAATTTCACGATGAGGAGGTTGTGCCGTGATGCCACATAAATAAATAGCTTCAATTAAAAAAGCATCGGCAGTTCTAAAAATTGAACCAATGTTGTTTAAACTCCTAACATTATCCAAAATAATAATAATAGGTGATTTTATAGTAGATTTAAATTCATCAACCGAAATACGATTTAACTCATCATTTCTTAATTTTCTGTTCATCTTAAAAATGAATATTGTTTAATGATTATTGGATAATACATTTTTGATTTAGGAAACAAAACTACTCAAATTAAAAACTTTGTTACTATATAGCAGATTAATACATTCTAATTCAAAAGCTAAAAAACACATTACAAAACTTTAAACCATATAGTTAAATAGATTGGACTTTAAAGATAAAAGTATTACATAAACAAGAATTTTAAACATAGAATCAACTATATAAAGCGAAGCTTCTATGTTTACTTTTTGTGCTAAAACCTATGTAACTATGTGATTAAAAAATACTGCTGAGTAATTACAATACTTTTAACTATTTACAAATGGGAGAAAAACATTATTTCTATTAACAATTAGAAGCATTTCTGTTTATAACTAATCGGTTATTTATCGAGTTGTTTTTATTCATTCAATTAAGTTTGTATGAAAGCAAATAAATAACATTCATTTTTATTTCGGTGTCAATACTAGAAGAAAAAGAAACTCCTTTAATGAAGCAATACAATAGTATTAAGGCGAAATATCCTGATGCACTGTTGTTGTTTAGAGTGGGAGATTTTTATGAAACTTTCGGAAAAGATGCGATAAAAGCTTCCAGCATATTAGGAATTGTATTAACAGCCCGCAATAATGGTGGTGCCAAATTGGAGTTGGCAGGTTTTCCACATCACTCTTTAAATTCTTATTTACCAAAATTAGTAAGAGCGGGGTTTAGAGTAGCAATTTGTGACCAATTAGAAGCCCCAAGCAAGGAAAAAAAAATAGTAAAAAGAGGAGTAACAGAGTTGGTAACTCCTGGCGTTACTTTCAATGACCATATTCTTGATAATAAAACCAATAATTTTTTAGCTGCTATACATTTTGATGCAAAACAATGTGGCGTTGCTTTTTTAGATGTTTCAACTGGTGAATTTTTAGTTGGAGAAGGTTCTGTAGAATACATCGAAAAACTGTTGCACGGTTTTAAGCCAACAGAAATTCTTTTTCAACGCAATAAGAAAAAACAATTTTTAGAAACTTT
>PFUQ01000246.1:0-4141 GCA_002790175.1 Flavobacteriales bacterium CG_4_9_14_3_um_filter_32_8 | reverse complement strand
ATTTTATACTTTTTGCTTAGATGATTGGGCTTTTGCACTAGATTTTGGAAATGAAATTCTACAAAAACAATTTGAAACGACTAGCTTAAAAGGTTTTGGAGTAGAGAATTTAAACGCTGCAATTTGTGCAGCAGGTGCGGCTTTACATTACTTATCTGATACACAACACGACAAAACAAAACACATTACCAGTATTTCACGAATTGAAGAAGATAAATATGTTTGGTTGGATAGATTTACCATACGTAACTTAGAGTTAATCTATTCTCCTAATGAAAATGCCAAAACATTAATTGACGTGTTGGATTACACTATTTCACCGATGGGCTCTCGAATGCTGAAAAGATGGGTAGCTTTACCATTAAAAGAAATAAAACCCATTAATGATAGATTGGACGCTGTTAATGAATTTGTTCACCAAAAACAACTTTCTCAAAGTTTAACCAATAATATTAAAGAAATAGGCGATTTAGAACGATTGATTTCTAAAGTTGCAACAGCTCGAATTAATCCTAGAGAAGTAGTACAACTTAAAAGAGCATTAACTGCCATTAACCCTATTCAACAAGCATGTTTTTCATCCAATAATGAATCCCTAAAAAAGATTGGAGAACGATTGAATCCTTGTTCTTTAATAAAAGATAAAATTGAGAAATACATTCAAGAAGAAGCTCCAGTTGCGATTCAAAAAGGGAATGTAATTAATAATGGAGTTGCTGAAGAATTAGATGATTTACGTAATATTTTGAACTCAGGCAAAGATGCCTTAATTGAAATTCAAGAACGTGAGATTGAAAAAACAGGTATTTCAAGTCTAAAAATTTCCTTTAATAATGTTTTTGGGTATTATATAGAGGTAAGAAATACACATAAAGATAAAGTGCCAGAAAGTTGGCACCGTAAACAAACACTCACTCAAGCTGAACGCTACATTACCGAAGAACTAAAAGAATATGAATCGAAAATAGTAGGGGCTGATGAAAAAATTCTTGAATTAGAAACACATCTTTTTAATGATTTAGTTTTAGAGTTAGCAGATTACATTGTTCCTATTCAATTAAATGCTGCATTAATTGCTCAACTAGATTGTCTATTATCTTTTGCAACACTTGCTGTTGCTCAACATTATACGAAGCCAGAAATTAACGATTCAAAAATTATTGATATAAAAAATGGAAGGCATCCTGTAATTGAACAACAATTACCAATAGGTGAGGAGTATGTTGCCAATGATGTGTATTTAGATGATACTACTCAACAAATAATAATGATAACTGGACCAAATATGTCGGGTAAATCTGCTCTATTAAGACAAACAGCATTGATTACATTAATGGCTCAAATAGGCTCTTTTGTCCCTGCAACACATACTAAAATTGGATTGGTTGATAAAATATTTACTAGAGTTGGAGCTTCAGATAATATTTCTCAAGGAGAATCTACTTTTATGGTAGAAATGAATGAAACGGCAAGCATTTTAAATAATTTATCGGATAGGAGCTTAATCTTGTTGGATGAAATTGGAAGAGGAACAAGTACTTACGATGGAATTTCAATAGCTTGGAGCATTGCAGAATATTTACACGAACATCCTACCAAAGCAAAAACATTATTTGCTACACATTACCACGAGTTAAACGATATGACCAATAGTTTTAAAAGAATAAAAAACTTTAATGTTTCTGTAAAAGAAATTAGTAATAAGATTATTTTTTTAAGAAAATTAGTGCAAGGTGGTAGTAATCATAGCTTTGGAATACATGTTGCAAAAATGGCGGGAATGCCCAATAAAATGATTGATAGAGCGAAAGAGGTATTAAAACAATTGGAAAACTCCCATGTTGGAAGTAATTCTTCTAAAAAAGTGAAGACAAAAATTGATGTTGAAGACATGCAACTCAGTTTTTTTCAATTAGATGATCCTATTTTAGAGCAGATAAAAGAAGAATTGATTAATATCGATATAAATACGCTTACACCTGTTGAAGCACTGATGAAACTGAATGAAATTAAGAAAAGTGTTGGAGGGTGATGTGAATGAATGTTAATTGAATTTTACTTTCAATAATATGGAATGATAAAACCTAGTTTAATTGAGGGGTAGTTTCGTTTAACGTACTTGTTGGAAACATTTTTAAATGTTTCTTACATTGTGTTAAACGAAATTAGTTGTTTTTTAGGAGAAAGTCAAGTTTTTTTAACCGCTAAAAATGCCTGTGGTTTTTGTGTTCGTTTTTTAATAAACTATTCGTCTTTTAATCCTTTAGACTTACGATAAAGAAATGAATTAAAAATGTTTCTTTTAGCAAAACGAAATTGTTTGTCGGAATTATTAAATTTTGTAAATACATTTTTTGAAACTCCAAAGTACTCATAAGTGGTTCCATCTAAAAAAGAAATCTCCAACATTAATCCTTTTAGTTTGTAATCAGCAATGCCAGACTCAGAAATAGTAATGTTGTAGTCTTCTAAATTAGCAGCTTTTGTTTCAGGAGCAATACTTACCAAAAAGTGATAACCGTCAATAACTTTACGACTTATAGTTTCTGCCTCTACAACTTTTTCGTCTCCTTCTTGAAATTTATCAGGATGCCATTCTTTTACTAAATTTCGGTAGGTAGTTTTAAGTGTTTTAAGCGAAATTTCATCTTCAACGTTAAACAGTTTTTTGTATTCAGTAATTCGTTTCATAATTATTTTTGAAGCGGCGAATATACAGGTTTTAAAGTGAGAAATTCATTAATTAGTAAGATGAAGTGGCATTGAACTATCATTTTGGCACTTGGAAAAGTATTTTGTTGTGTAAAATTCTGTTATAAATACTTAACATTGATACAAATACGCTTACGCTTCTAGAAGCACTGATAAAATTGAATAAAATAAAAAAAGTGTTGGAGTGTAGTTGATTTTTAATATTGATTTTAGGAATCAAAGAGCAACCAAATTAAAATTTACACGTCTTAGTTTTTTAAGATGTTCGATATTATATTTGCTTAATGAAAAATTTTAAGAATTCTGTTTTATTTATTACTTTTTTATTTCCTCTCTTTTGTTTTGCACAACCTACTATTGTTTTAATTTCTGATGGAAGCGTTCAAACTTGCAATGGGATTTTATATGATACTGGTGGGCAAGGTGCTTCTGGTTATCAAAACAATGAAAGTTTTACCATAACCATTTGTCCAGATGTGCCTGGTGATGTAGTTACTTTAGTATTTAATAATTTTGCATTAAGTACAACAAATACAGCAACACCTCCTGCAAATAATATGGATAATATAACCATTTATGATGGCAACTCTGTTGCTGCACCTACAATGGGAACCTATACTGGCAATCAATTACAATCGATAATTGTTTCAACAACTGTTTTTAATACTTCAGGTTGCTTAACGCTTGTTTTCAATTCCAATAGTGCTGGAGTTGGAGTTTTTTCGGCAACTATCACTTGTTCAACCCCTTGTCAACCACCAACTGCTTTATTTTCATCTCCTATTGTGGCTCAAAACCCTCAAAAAATATGTGATGGAGAATCCATCACCTTTAATGCATCAGGTTCAACCGCTCAAGCTACATTTAATATTGTTGACTACATATTCGATTTTGGAGATGGTGTTATTGATACTTTACAAACCCCAATTGTAACACATACTTTTAACAATGGTCCAGGTGAATATCTTGTCAATTTAAATGTAGTCGATGATAATGGTTGTAGCAATATGAATTCTGAAATTATCAAAGTTTGGGTTAGTACTATTCCTATTTTTAATACTTCTATGACTGATACTACAATATGTTTGGGAGAGTCTGCTTGCTTAGATGGAACTCCAATTACACCGGTAATGTACGTTCCAGCACCACAAGGCTCATTATCTGGTGGAACCTATTTGCCAGACGATGTTGGTCAGTGTTTTCATGCCACATTAGATTTTGGGTTTTTTACTCCTGGACAAACCTTAACTAATATTAATGATTTATTAGCAATATGTGTAGAAATGGAACATTCTTATATGGGAGATTTAGTCGCTTCTATCTACTGCCCAAACGGAACATCAGTTATTCTACATCAACAAGGAGGCGGAGGTACTAACTTAGGTGATCCTAATCAATTGGATGATTCTCTATTGATTGGTGTAGGTTG
>PFUQ01000253.1:1068-12890 GCA_002790175.1 Flavobacteriales bacterium CG_4_9_14_3_um_filter_32_8 | reverse complement strand
AATAATGTCGAGTAGATATCGCAATATCATCACTATCACCGTTTAGAACTTTTGAGCAATCCATAAAGCGGTAACCACTGGCAATAATTTTAGCTGCTCTATCGTAAACAATGAGTTGGTCGTAGCAATTTTCTGAAACATCTAACTCATCTAAATCTAATTCATTTCCAGTACCACCTCCAGCCAGAGAAAAAGTTAACTCCCTTAATCTTCCAATTTCTCTCACCACATTTGGTGAATTGTGGTAATTAACGATATAAATTTCATTATCAACTTTGTTAGTTCTTCTAACAAATGTTTTTTCGTTGAGTTCCTGCTCAATTAATTCAATAGCTACAGGTGGGATAATGTTCTTATTCATCATTTTTCATGTTATGAACTTTGGTTTCCATCCATTTTGCCCATTCTTTATCAGATTTTGAATGATTAAAAAATGAAGCAGGAATTGGTTTTCCAAAAATAATGGTTAATGTTTTATTTTTTTGTTTAAAAGTTTCATCGGCTAAATATAGCATTTCTAGGTTAGCTTTTATACCCAAATTGGTTCTAAAATTTGATAAGTGATAAAAGAAATTGGATAAATTTCCTCCAACATAAACAGGAATAATACTTTTATGATGTTTTTTTGCTCTTGTGATAAATGTTTTTTTCCATTCTAAGTCAGCAACTATTCCTTTTTTTCTTCTACTTACCAAACCTGCTGGAAATACAAAAATTGCTTGGTCTGATGCAAATAAATCATCCACCAAGTTTAAAGATTCTTTAGAATTAACACCATGTTTGTTTACACCAACAAATAAACCTTTTAGATTTTTTAAGTTTAATAAAATATCATTCACAATAAATTTAATATCTGTTCGTATAGGAGCCATCACAGTTACTAAAGCCATTGCATCCATGCCTCCTAACGGGTGATTGGAAGCAAAAATATAACCACCTTCTTTAGGTATATTTTCTAAACCTTTTACTTTTATTTCAATTTGAAATCGATGAATCAATTCCTGACAAAAATCGTAGCCATACAAATCCCTATTTTCATATAATACTTGATTAACTTCATCTTGATGTAAAGTTCGTTTTAAATAATTAATCAAAAACTGAGGTAACCACCTTAATAGCTTAGGGTTTTTACTTTTAATAACTTTCTCTATGTCTATTAGTTTTTCTTGCATTTAGTCTAAAATACTTAGAAAAACAAAGGTAGTAATTATGAAGTTAAAGAATAGTAACATTATGTTTTAAATATAACTCGAAATAGCTACACATTCGTTATCTTTGTTGTTAATAAAACTCTAATCAGTAGTATAATGAATGCTTAAAAACACTCAACTTATGAATATTGAAGCTCGAAAAATATCATTAGCCCAAAAACTTTTTGCTATTCAGCAAGAAACTATTTTAGATAAGATAGAAGCATTACTAAACCGAGAAACTTCTCTTACAAAAGAACAGAAAAAAGCCATTGATATGGGTTTAAAATCTTTGGAGAAGGGAAACAGAATACCTCAAGAGAAGGTAATGAACGAAACTAAAAAACGCTACCCCAATCTTTTAAAATAATGGCGACTATCTACTGGTCTGATATGGCTAAGGAAGATTATTGGAACAACATTGATTATTTACTTGATGAATGGACTGTTGTTGAAGCTTCTAATTTTATTGATAGGGTTGATGAATATTTAAACATCATCTCAAAAAAACCAAAAACCTTTACCAATACCAACTATAAAAACACACACGCTGTACCTATTGTTCCTCAAATAACTTTATTCTACCGTATCGTTGATAAAAAGAGTATTGAACTTGTTCGATTTTGGAACAATGTTAAAGACCCTAACAGTTTCCATCTTTAAAGTCACATAACAAATGATATATAATATTAAAGCGTAGAAAATTCTACGCTTAGTTGGGGTAATAGAGTATTAAAATAATTTTACCAACAACGTCCCGAGATAATAAAACACTACCATAGTAATACCAGCACCTAAACTCTTATTCATACCTTCAAAACCGAGAGGAATTGTTATCATTTGGTATAGGCCAAATCCTATTATCGGCATTCCAATAGGAATTATCTTCTTCGATAGTGAATCATTACTTTTTTCTTCCATAAATAAAACTTTCTAAGTCTATAAAACTGTTTTTTGGTTCCCTTGGCTCAACAAACATATTTAATGTATCACCAATTTCTATTTCAACATCATTAACATACTCAAATTTATCAACTTTTTTCTTTGCAAAAAATTGACTTCCTTTGATAATGTATCTACATTTTATATAAGTACTGTATTTTCGGTATTTGATTCTTTCTACTACAATTCCCTTAATAATATTTCCATTATTTTTAAGATACTCTTCATTATTGTATTTATCTAAAACATAATTAACAACAAATCCAATTATTATTAGCGATAAGATTATCACAACAATCGAAAAAAATGTCTTGTTTTTGTTATTCATTTAATCCAAAAATACTTAGAAAAACAAAGGTAGTAATTATGAAGTTAATCATTTCCTTTCACCACAAAATTACGAGTAATGGAATTCCCTAATTCATCAACTAAAGTTAGTGCATGGTTGCCTTCTTCAATAGTTAACCCCATTTCATGTATGCTTTTGGTTGAACCAATGTATGAGTTATCGATGTGCCAATAAATGATGGTACTTGGTTTTCGGTGAGCTGCTTCAAAAATTACTTTTCCTCTTTTGCCGGAAAGTTCAATAGGAATATATATTTCTGCATTTTCTTCGGGATAAATTAGTTGTAAAGGTTGAGATTCGTAACTTTCACAATCATTTCGATAGGGTGGCAATTTAATGTAAGTGGGGTCGGTACTTTTATAATACCATTCTTGAACTGGAGGCAGAACGAACATACTTTTATGAATCATGTTATTGACATCTTCACAATCGCTATTTACCCGATAACCATTATTATCAATGTGAATGAGTTGGTGGTAGTTGCAAGGCTCTGTTTTTAAACCGCTAGATTGCACAAAAACCGAATCTACAGGTTCGCAAATAGCTGTTGCCCGCATGCCACTTTTCCTACAAATGGGAACTTTTGTTAATTCATCATAAGGTGGTCGAAACCATTTTTCGTTGGGTAGAAGGTTAAAAATATCAAAAAGAATAGGTGCTGCACTTCCAATTCCAGTTAAACCAGGTCTTCCTTCACCGCTTGCATTTCCTACCCACACTCCCACTACGTATTTTGTGGTTGTTCCTACCGCCCAAGCATCTCTAAATCCATAACTCGTGCCTGTTTTCCATGCGATTTTGTTGTTCCCCGAAAAATATTGCCAGTTAGCATCTTCTTCGGGACGATTGACACCAATCAACGCTTGATAAGTTAAATAAATAGATGCTGCACTGATGTTGTTGAAATTCTCTAATTTTTCTTCAGGTGGTTTTGTAGAAAAAAGATAATGGTGAGGATGGTAATCATTTACATTGTATTTGCCATTGTATTTCTCAAAATGGTTTAAAGTTCTTGAAAAATTAGTGAAAACATTGGTAATATCCCATAATGAACTTTCTGCTCCGCCTAAAATTATGGTTAATCCGTAGTGACTAGCAGGTTTATCAATAAAGGTAAGATTTAGCTTTTGCAATCGATGATGAAATTTTTGTAAACCATAATCTTGCAACATTTTTACAATAGGAACATTTAACGAGCGAGATAATGCTTTACTAGCTGGAACAACACCTGTATATTTGGAGTTATAATTTTTTGGGGTATAACCTGCAATTTTAATAGGCACATCACTAATTAATGTATTGGGTAAAATATCGCCGTCGCTCAGCATTGATGCATAAAGGATAGGTTTTAAGATGCTACCAGTACTTCGTGGAGCTTTTATCACATCTACATCGTTCCCATTTTCTTTACTTCCTGATGTATTCCCGACATAAGCTAATATATTACCAGTTTCAATTTCAATAATAATTGCTGCAGCATTGTGTATTTCATTAAATTTAAGTTGGTTATAATGTTTGTTAATAAGCTCGTTGGTTTTTTCTTGGAGAAATTTATCAATGGTTGTTTTAACTCTTTTACCTTTATTATTTTTAATAATGAGGTTGTGCAAATGAGGAGCAATATTGGGTAATCTTAATGGTTTTTGTGGCAATAGTTCTTCTTTAGAAACTTCATAAGTTAGCGAATCGATAAAATTATTTTGGTATAACTTGTTCAATAATCGATTTCTTTTTGCCAATAATTTTTTGTGGTTTTTTCCTGGAAAAATTAGCGAAGGAGCATTGGGCAAAACAGCTAACGTAGCACTCTCTGCCCACGAAAGTTGGTTAGCATTTCTTCCATAATATCGCCAAGATGCAGCATCTAACCCAACAACATTTCCACCAAATGGAGCATTGGAAGCATAGTAGGAAAGTATTTTATTTTTGGAGCAAGAAAATTCGAGGCGAGTAGCCAAAACCATTTCAATAAATTTTTCCAAAAAGGTTCTCGATTTTCCTTTCCTAGAAAGGCGAATGGTTTGCATGGTGAGTGTACTTCCTCCGCTAACAATACTACCAGATTTTATGTTTTGATACGTTGCTCTGGCGGTTGCTAATAAATCAACTCCGGGATGGTAATAAAAGTTTTTATCTTCAAATTGTATGATTGCTGCTGCAAATTTTGAAGGTATCCTATCGTTGTGAGGAAATCGCCATTGACCATCTTCGGCAATTCGTGCTCCAATTAGGTTGCCTTCATTATCTTCAATAACTGAACTTGTAGGATTAGTAAATAAATGGGCAGGTAAACAAAAAGCATAAAAAACTAAAAGAATGAATAAAATGCCATACTTAATTTTATGTTTTTTGATATGTAGAATTGGCTTATTGATTTATCAAAAATAGGGAAAAAGAGCTTCTCTTTAATTCCAAATCAACCTAAATGTAATTCCATGATTTATCCCAAAACCTTGAATAGCATCATTCATCTTGGTTTTAATATAATAAAGATTATAGGTGAAATCGGCTGTAATATTATTGGTTAGTTTATACTTAAATCCTAAACCAGAACCAGCACCATAACCAATTCCACCAGGTTCTTTGGTCGTTAATTGAGCATTAGAATGAATAATTTCATATTCTTTATTATCTATTACGATGTAATTCCGATTTAATTTAATGCTGTTAAAATTTCCAAAAAATGACCAATAAAAATTGCTTTTCTCAGCATGGAAAAGACTGAGTTGGGTACCTAAATTTAAGTTGAAACGTTTTTCTTTTCCGAAAATAGGGATTTGCTCATATGTAGAATCAATAGTTTGGTTAGAAGGTTGATCTATTGCTACCGTAAAAGTATTCTCGTAATTTAATTTAGATGAATTGATATCAATAAAAATTGCATTTCCCTCTCCAAAATTCATACCTGCGTGTAACCCAATATCTAAAGCAGTTTTATAAGCTGGATTTTGTGGAAATTCAGAAACGGAATAATCATATTGAAAATAAGCATCAAAAGTAGTTTTATAAGTGGGTACACTTAATAAGTAATTAATGCCGTAAGGAGTGATATCATTAGTTCCTGTGTAAATTACAGCTGTATTACTATTTACGATAAGAGCACCAACATTTATTCCTGCAAAAAATTTAGAAGAACTGCTACTTTCTTTATCCGCCCAATCTTTTTTTTCATCTGCCCAATCGCCATCTTGAGCAAATAATGCAGTATTGTAAACGGCAAAAATTGCCAAAATAATGGTAATCTTATTTTTCATTAGTACGAATACAATTAAACTCTAGCATGAGAACCATCGCAAAATGCTCCTTTATGAGAATGTTTACACCCACACCAAGCCACTTTTTGATCTTCTTCTAAAACAACTATTTCTGGTCTAAATTCCGTTGGAGTATGTTTCCCATCACAAAAGGGTTGTTTTTCACTTAATCCACAGGTGCAAAAAGCATATTTACCTGCTTTCATATCTAGTACATAAGGTGATTTCTGAGCTATTTTTGGTTTTTTCATCGTTGATAGTTTTATTAAATTTTTGCTAAATTATCAATAATCATTCTAAATTAAGGTAATATCTAATTAATAATTACTCCATCTTTCATGGTTAGTTTTCGGTCAGCCATATTTGCCAATTCTTCGTTGTGGGTAACAATAATAAAGGTTTGATTTAAATCATCCCGTAATTTAAAAAACAATTGATGCAATTCTTTAGCAGATTCAGAATCCAAATTACCAGAAGGCTCATCAGCTAGGATGACAGATGGATTATTAATTAATGCTCTACAAACGGCAACTCGTTGCTGTTCACCCCCAGAAAGTTCGGATGGTTTATGATGAGCCCTTTCGGCTACGCCAAGAGTTTTTAAAAGTTCCAGTGCTTTTTGTTCGGCCTCAACTTTAGCAACTTTATTGATAAAAGCAGGAATACAAACATTTTCTAAAGCTGTAAATTCGGGTAACAAATGGTGAAATTGAAAAACAAACCCAATGTTTTTATTTCTAAAAAGTGACAATTCTTTATCATTTAAAATGGATGTGTCAATGTTATTGATTTCAATCTTACCTTCACTGGGTTTATCCAATGTTCCAATAATATGTAATAGAGTAGATTTTCCAGCCCCAGAAGCACCAACAATAGAAATAATTTCTCCTTTTTTGATTTGAAGATTTACTCCCTTTAAAACCTGTAAATTACCATACGATTTATGAATATTTTCTGTTCTTATCATTTAAAAAAATAAAAAGCTAAGGTAGTTAATTATTTGTTCAAAAAATGGTGTGTAATTAATAAATAAAACTACTACATTTGATTGAAATTTCAGAAAAACAAATAAGATGAATATACACGAATATCAAGGTAAATCTTTATTAAAAAGATATGGAGTTGCTGTCCAAGAAGGGATAGTTGCAGATACTCCAGAACAAGCTGTTGAATCGGCTAAACAACTAACAGCACAAACTGGCACAGAATGGTATGTGGTTAAAGCACAAATCCATGCCGGAGGTAGAGGGAAAGGTATCGTTACAGAAACTGGTTCTCATGGAGTAGTTTTAGCTAAGGGGTTAGATAAAGTAGCAGACATTGCTAAAGGAATTTTGGGAGGTCATTTAGTAACCAAACAAACTGGAAAAGACGGTAAAATAGTAAGTAAAGTATTAATCGCTCAAGATGTTTATTACCCAGGTGAAGCTCAAACTGAAGAGTTTTATATGTCGGTTTTAATGAATAGAGAAACAAGCAGAAACATTATTATGTATTCTCCAGAAGGAGGAATGGATATTGAAGGTGTCGCCGAAAAAACTCCTGAATTAATTTTTAAAGAAGAGATAGACCCTAAAATTGGTTTACAAGGTTTCCAAACTAGAAGAATTGCTTTTAACTTAGGATTGTCTGGTGAAGCCTTTAAACAAATGACAAAATTTGTTGCTGCTTTATATGCTGCGTATGAAGGAATTGATGCTACTATGTTTGAGATTAACCCAGTATTAAAAACTTCAGACAACAAAATTATTGCTGTAGATGCAAAAGTAAATGTGAATGACAATGCATTATTCAGACATAAAGACATTGCTGAAATGCACGATCCATCGGAAGAAAATCCTGCTGAATTGGAGGCAAAAGAAGCTGGATTAAACTTTGTTAAATTAGATGGTAATGTTGGTTGTATGGTAAATGGAGCTGGTTTAGCTATGGCAACAATGGATATTATTAAACTTTCTGGAGGCTCCCCAGCTAATTTTTTGGATGTTGGTGGTACCGCAAATGCTGAAAGAGTAGAAAAAGCATTTCGAATTATTTTAAAAGACCCTAATGTGAAAGCCATTTTGGTTAATATTTTTGGTGGAATTGTTAGATGTGATAGGGTGGCTCAAGGTGTTGTAGATGCATACAAAAATATTGGTGAAATCCCTGTTCCGATTATTGTACGTTTACAAGGAACAAATGCTTTAGAAGCTAAACAATTAATAGAAAACTCAGGACTAAAAGTACATTCTGTGGTATTGTTAAAAGAAGCTGCTCAAAAAGTCAGTGAAGTGTTGCAAGCAAGTTAGAAAACATTATTTAGTGTTTGTCCATAATGTCCGATATCTTCGTTATTCTCGACTTTCAAATCAGTCGAGTACGCTAGTACACTCCTAATTTTCAAGTCATCGAAACCTCGATCTCGAACATTCTGATCCAAACACTGTACTTTATGGACAGACTCTATTTAGCTGGGCATAAAATTTCTTTCATCAAAAATCCCCATAAGCTGGGGATTTTTTTATTGCCTTTTTTTTAAAAAAACTGTTCACTAAAATTAACCAAAAACAATTTATTTTTTGCTCGGGTTATGGCAGTATAGAGCCAACGCAAATATTCTACATTTATCATTTCATCAGTCAAATATCCTTGATCAATAAAAACGGCATCCCATTGTCCACCCTGCGATTTATGGCAAGTTATGGCATAAGCAAATTTAACTTGCAATGCTTGGTAGTAGGGATTTTTCCGAATCAATTCGTTTCGTTTTTTTCGATTAGGTTCGTAGTCATATTCTTGGGAAACAGCATCGTACAATTCTCTAAATTTTTCTGATGGTAATGAAGGTGATTCTGATAAAATGCTATCCATTAAAATCTTAATTTCCAAATCGTGTTCATCAGGATAATCAATCATTCTTAATGTAACATTGGCAAATTTAAAACCATACAATTCTTCATATCCTCTAATTTTAAGAATCTCCACAATATCGCCATTGGCAATAAAACCAGCCTTTGAGCTATCTTCTAACCAAAAATAATTGTTTTTAACAATCATCATGTAATCACCCGAAGCAATTTCATCTTCCAACCACTTTATTCGTGCTCTAATTTGTAAATTATAAAGGTTAGCATTTTTGTTGCTTCTGGTAATCAACATCACATTATCTTCTCCAAACTTGGCGTAAGCATCATTCAACTCATCCTCTAATTCTAACCCCGAAATTTGCTTTACATCGCCTTTATTTACAGAATTAAATAATGGAAATTCAACATTACCAAAAGCAATTTTATTCCTTAAATAAGTCGCATTCATTAATATTTCTGAATTTTTTTCTTGTCGTACAACCTCACTTAATTCATTCAATTCAATAGTTAAATGATAGGAAGTACTTAAAAATTGTTCATCTAACGCAGGGCTACTATCCATGCCTACTGGAGGCAACTGAGCGGTATCGCCAATTAAAATCAATTTGCAGTTAATTCCCGAATAAACAAAATCCAATAAATCATCCAACAAACTTTTACTTTCACCCCAATTGGCTGAAGTTAATCCTCCTCCATCTCCAATCATAGAGGCTTCATCAACCAAAAAAATAGTGTTTTGAAATTTATTTGGTTTAAGCACAAAACGTGTATAACCATCTCCCCCACTACTCAACTGATAAATCATTTTATGAATCGTAAAAGCAGGTTTGTTGGCATAATTTGATAAAACTTTAGCCGCTCTACCTGTTGGAGCTAATAAAACAGAATCGAAATTTATTTGAGGTAACGTTTTAACTAAAGCACCAACCAAAGATGTTTTTCCAGTTCCTGCATATCCTTTTAAAACAAATAAATGTTTTTTTAATGTTAGGAAAACAAAATCGGTTAACTCACCAATTACCGTTAATTGATTTTTAGTAGGCGGATACCCAAAATTTTGAAGGAGTGATTGATAAAATAAATTGTGCATTTTTCACCTACTAAATTACCCTTAAAACCATAAAATATACCTTTTGCTAACTAATAATAATTTTTAAACTATAAATTTTACATTTTGAGTTATTAAAGGATAAAAAAAATTGTAGATTTGTGTTCAATAGCTAAAAATTAAAAAAGAGATATGAAAATTGGAATTCAAGCAGCACTGACAATCTTATCGATATTTATTGCATACTTAATATGGGATAGCGTTGATAGCAAAATAGTTCTTACTGAAAGTGTTGCAACAAGAAATAAAGTTGTTCAACAAAAATTAGAGCAGATTAGAGATGCTCAAGTAGAATATAAAAAAGTAAGAGGCGAATATGCTGGAACATTTGAACAATTAGTTGATTTTTTGGAAAATGACTCTATCGTGCAAGTAAAAATGGAAGGAGAAGTTCCTGACAGTTTATTGGGAAAGGAAGCAGAAGCGTTAAGACTTGGAATTATCATTAGAGATACCATAAAAATTCCTGTAAGAGAAGAATTATTTAAAGAAAATTTTCAATCATTTGTCGATTCTATCAGTTACATACCTTTTTCTAGAGGCGAAAAATTTACTATTGCTGCTGGAGAATTGGAAAAAGGGAAAATGAAAGTTAAAGTTTTTGAAGTAAAAGCACCTATTACGGCTGTTTATAAAGGTTTAAAAACAGATAATGAAGGTATTGATATGACACTTTTTATTGCCATTGGTTCTATGGAAGAACCTACTACCAATGGAAACTGGAATGATTAAATAGAGTCTGTCCATAATGTCCGATTTCTGCGTTATTCTTGTTTTAAAAATCAGTCATCCGTCAGCCGACGGACTCCTGACAATTAAAAATTTTGCAAGCCTTGAACTCGAACATTCTGAAACAGACACCTACTTTAAAGACAGACCTAACAAATAAATATTTTTTGAGGAAAAGGATATGATACATCATATCCTTTTTTTATACCTTAGCATTTCTAATGACCAACCAAAAACCACATATTAGTTTATTCGATAAATCTTACTCAGATAGTAATATTTCGAGTTACAAATTGTATGTAGAGCTAAGTTTATCTGGTTTAAAGCATACTGTTTTTAATTGCGACAACCTTACTTTTATTGGTTTTGAAGAATATCGATTTAATACTATTTATAATGATTATTCATTGATAACTCCATTAAAAGAAATAGTAGGAACCAATCCTCTATATCAAAAAGAATTTCGTTCCATTCAGGTAGCTTTTGTCAATAATCGTTCTACATTAATACCAAATGCTATCTTTAAAGCTGATCAATTAGCAAGCTTCCATCAATTTAATTTTTCCAATCAAGATGAAGATTTATTTTATTCCGACCAATTAATTAACCTTTCTGCACATACTATTTATAGTATTCCTGATTACATTGCCAATGAATTTAGTACATTAAAAAACATCCATTTTAAACATTTTTCCTCGTCTTTAATTGAAGCTTCTTTGTTGCAAGCAAAAAACGACAAAGCACTTTCATTGATAAATGTTCATATTTTACCTGCCTCTTTTCAGATAATTGTTATCAAAAATCAAAAACTGGAACTGTACAATTCTTTTATTTACCAAAGCAGTGAAGATTTTATCTATTACCTTTTGTTTGTTTTAGACCAGTTAAACATCAATAACGATGAAGCGACTGTAACCCTTACTGGAGAAGTAGAAAAAAATTCTGTTATTTATTCGATGCTTTTTAAATACATTAAAACCTTAAATTTTGGAAATAGACCCGCTAATTTAAAGTTCAGTTACATTTTAGAAGAAATTCCTCAGCATTTTCATTATTCGCTATTTAACCAGTTTTTATGCGAATAATTAGCGGGAAATATAAGGGTAAAACAATATCCGCTCCTAAAAACTTACCTGTTCGACCAACTACCGATTTTGCAAAAGAAGGTTTATTTAATGTGTTGAATAATGAATTTGACTTTGAAGAAATTGAGGTGTTAGATTTATTTAGTGGTACTGGAAATATTGCTTACGAATTTGTATCTCGGGGTGCAAAAAAAGTGTTGTGTATCGATCAAAACTATTCGTGTGTAAGCTTTATAAAAAAAACAAGCAAAGAGTTAGATTTTAAGCAATTAACGGTTTTTAAAAATGATGTTTTTATTTATTTGAAACAGTACCA
>PFUQ01000253.1:0-1027 GCA_002790175.1 Flavobacteriales bacterium CG_4_9_14_3_um_filter_32_8 | reverse complement strand
TAAAAGAAATACCGCTGCTTCCCGATTTAGTGTTCAACAATCAATTACTCAACAAAAATGGTTGGCTCATTATTGAACATGATAAACGTACCGATTTATCTAAATTCCCTAACTTTTTGGCTCAACGTAAATATGGGAATGTTAACTTTAGCATCTTTCAAAACTAAAACCAATGAACAATTTATTGACCATACTTTATGTGGCTGATCAACAATTAAGCACTCAATTTTATGAAGCTGTTTTACAAATTAAACCCACTTTAAATGTTCCTGGCATGACCGAATTTACTCTTTTTGAAAATTGTAAACTAGGGTTAATGCCCGAAGATGGTATTGCTAAAATTATTTCACCTCCTACTCCTCATCCAAAAACTGGCAGCCAAATACCACGATGTGAAATTTATTTAAGAGTAATCAATCCACAATTATACGTTGATAGAGCTCTCGATAATGGAGCTAAAAACATCAGTCCAATTCAACCAAGAGATTGGGGCGAAACCGTAGGTTATGTGGTGGATTTAGATGGACATGTACTGGCTTTTGCAGCAATAAATAATCAGTAATGCTCCGTTCTATTTCTTATAAAAACATCTGGAAAATAGCTTTCCCAATTATTATTAGTGGTGTGGCTCAAAACGTAGTCAACGTAACCGACACCATGTTTTTAGGAAGGGTAAGTAATGTTGCTCTGGGAGCAGGAGGAAATTCAGGTATTTTTTACTTTGTGTTGGTAATAACCGGAATGGGATTTACTACGGCAGCCCAAATTATTATAGGAAGAAGAAATGGAGAAAAAAATTATAGTGAAATAGGAAAAGTTTTTGACCATTGTATTTATATGGTGATTCCTTTAAGTTTTCTCCTTTTCTTTTTTATTCGATATTGCTCTCCCTATTTGTTAGAAGTTATCATCAAATCGCCCGCTATTTTAGAAGCTTCTAAGGAGTATTTGCATTACAGAGCATTTGGAATTTTTGTTGCCTTTCTTAATTTTTCATTCATCGCTTTTTATGTAGGAACCACCCAAA
>PFUQ01000228.1:12534-13047 GCA_002790175.1 Flavobacteriales bacterium CG_4_9_14_3_um_filter_32_8 | reverse complement strand
TTATTTTATCCTCTATTGTTTTTGATTCGTTGGTGGCAAACGAAACATCATTTTGGTAATTTGCCATTGCGGTTGCAACCGCTTCGGGTTTATTTTCATTTGCGGCCGCCTCGGCTTCCGCCAATTTTTCCTCGGCGTATTCCATCGCTTTTTGCGCTTTCTTTTCGGGATTGAATGTAAAGAAAAGTCCGATTTTTTCAAAAGCGGTGTCAAAAAAATAGAAAAAACTGCCCGGCTTTATTCCCGCTTTTGCGGCCGCCGAAGCGGAAACGGGCGACGCGAAAATAGCCATCAAAACCAAAAAAGATATTGCTATTGCCGATTTTTTCATTGAACACAGCATATATCTTTTTTGACATTTCCGCAACCCTTCGCCGAGACTTTAGAACTACAAGTAGTCTTTCGCGCGGAAAAATCAACGGCTCACCCCACTAAGCGAGATGAGCCGTTAAAATTTAGTCGGTTTTTTGATTTCTCAATTTTCGGGGTACTGGGATTCGAACCCAGAATCTT
>PFUQ01000228.1:0-12402 GCA_002790175.1 Flavobacteriales bacterium CG_4_9_14_3_um_filter_32_8 | reverse complement strand
GTAGCGGTATCACCAACTACAGATGGATAATCTTTAACATCCCAAATATACCATGCATAGTTAGGTGTCCATAAGTTGTCTTCAGCAGCATCATAATCAATGTAAAAAGAATTAGTTGTTTTTGATGAGTTATGGTTTTTTTTGATTGTGTTTAAAGGGGTATGTCCTTTAAACGCAGTTGCTATTTGGGAAAAACCAACACTGGCTATAACCAAAGAAGCAAATAAAAATGTAATTTTTTTCATAATTTTTTTATTTTTTTGTTTAGTTTACGAAAATACAAAAAAAAGATACTAAATCGAAAAATTAATTATTCGGTTTAAGTAACGGTTAAAATTTTAGCTCAAATGTGAAAATTTGTTAAAACTGATGGGAATAAAAAAAGGCTCTTTTGGAAAACAAAAGAGCCTTTTATATAAAACTAAATTTTATTATTCAACAATCAATTTTGTTGTTTTGTTATCAACAGTTAAGAAATAAATTCCTTTGCTGTAATTCGCTAAAGAAATTGTTTCTTTAGATTTTCCGTTAACAGCAATTGTTTTATTAATAATTGTTTGACCAACTACATTTTTAACAGATAAGTTAACATTTTCTGAATTTTTAGAAGATAAATTAATGTTAAATTCACCTGTACTTGGGTTTGGGAAAACATTAAAAGATAAAGAATTTAATTCTTCAATTGATGTAGTCCCTTCAACTACAAACATTTCATCTAAGAAAAGTACATCACCATCGTTAGCATTATGGTTAAAGTAAATAAATACTCTTTGTCCTGCAAAAGCATCAATGTTAACTGTTCTTAAAGCCCAGCTAGTATCAGCCGCAGGTTGTGAAGGAGATCCAGCAATTTGTGCTCTTGAATAAAGGGGAGCAACGCCATTCGCAATAATATCAACAATACCACTTGGTGCAGTTGGATCAGCTACATTGGTCATGCTAATTACATACAAATTGTATGAATCAGTCCATTGAGGATTTGATTGATCATACCAATTAAAAGTATTACCAGTAGAGCCAGCAGGTATAGTAATAGGACCAAAGTTCCACCAATTATTTGCAGTAGCAGGAGTGGTAAACCAAGATGAAGCTCCGATAAACCAAGCTGTATCAGTTCCAGGAGTGATGTCATAAGGGAAGAAATCTCCACCTGGTGAAGTGTATGGTGTTTCAGCTGGATCAGTATTGATGAAAGAGAAAATAAAGTCACTTGGCCAACCAGATTGAGCAGGTGTAGATCCGTCAATATCTTCATTAGTTAAAGCAAAATCAGTTTGATCAGCTGGGTCAACTAAATAAAAACCTTCAGAATCAAAATACACCAAACTGTCTCCTGCAGCTTTGTTATTAGGAGTTTGATTTACCTTTGGAGTAAGATTTTTAATTTGAAAAGCAGTAGGTCCGTTTCCAGTTTTGTATTGTGCAAAACTAGCACTTGCAATTAATGCAGCACTTAATAATAAGTAGATTTTTTTCATAATTTATTTTTTTAGTTTATAATTAATAATTTTACAAGAATCAAAAATACAATTTATTTTAAAATAAACATTAGAAATAAGTAAAAATTTAGAATAGGTAAGTAATTTTAAGCTATTTCCACTATATATTCCTCAATTGGAGCACAGCTGCAAATTAAATTCCGATCACCATAACCATCATTAACTCGACTAACTGTTGGCCAGTATTTTGCAGCTGCTATCCAACTTAAAGGAGTTATTGCTTGTTCTTTGGTATAAGGATGTTTCCATTCGTCTTTTAAAATACTTGCTAAAGTATGAGGTGCATTTTTTAAGGCATTGTTGGTTGCATCCATTTTTCCAGAGGCGATGTCGTCAATTTCTTTACGAATGGCAATCATTACTTCAATAAAACGATCTAATTCCTCTTTGCTTTCGCTTTCTGTAGGCTCAATCATTAACGTATCGTGTACAGGAAAAGAAATAGTTGGAGCATGAAATCCATAATCCATTAATCGTTTAGAGATATCAGTAACATCTACATTGCTATCTTTAAATTGTTTGCATTTTAAAATCATTTCGTGTGCAACTCTACCATTATTATTGGTATATAAAATTGGATAATAAGCTGCAATTTTTGATTTCAAATAATTGGCATTTAGAATTGCAAATTGTGTAGATTTTTTTAAACCTTCGGTTCCTAACATTTTAATGTATGCATAAGAAATTAAGCAAACATAAGCACTTCCATAAGGAGCTGAAGAAACACCAGTGATGGCTTTTTCTCCACCTGTTTTTACAAAAGGATTGCTGGGTAAAAATTGAGTTAAATGTTTAGCAACACCAATTGGTCCAACTCCAGGTCCGCCTCCACCGTGAGGAATGGCGAAAGTTTTGTGTAAATTTAGATGGCAAACATCGGCACCAATATTGGCTGGATTGGTTAATCCAACTTGAGCATTCATATTGGCACCATCCATGTAAACCTGACCACCATTGCTATGAATAATATCAGTTAATTCCATTATGCTTTCTTCAAAAACACCATGAGTGGAAGGATAAGTAACCATTAAACAAGATAAGTTGGCAGCATTTTCTTCTGCTTTAGCTTTTAAATCTGCTATGTCGATGTTTCCGTTTTCATCACATTTGGTAACAATCACTTTCATCCCAGCCATAACAGCACTAGCTGGATTTGTACCATGTGCAGAAGAAGGAATTAAAGCTATATTTCGATGTGGTTCTCCATTATTGAGGTGGAAGGCTCTGATAACCATTAATCCAGCATATTCGCCAGAAGCACCAGAATTTGGTTGTAAAGAAACTGCATCAAAGCCTGTAATTTTTGCTAAATCGTTCTCTAATCCATGCAACATTTCTTGGTATCCTTGGGCTTGATTTAAAGGAGCAAAGGGATGAATAGTTGTCCATTCTTCTCTGCTTAAAGGTAATAATTCAGATGCTGCATTCAATTTCATGGTACAAGAACCTAATGAAATCATAGAATGTGTTAGAGATAAATCTTTGTTTTCTAATCTTTTAATGTATCGCATCATTTCAGATTCTGAATGATACTTATTAAATACATCATAAGTTAAATAAGCAGAAGTTCTTTTTAAATCAGTAGGGATTCCTTCGATTTTTTTATTGAAAGCCGATATTTTTTTGTTTTTTAGTTCAGCAAAAATAGTGGCGATTTGTTCTACATCTTTAAGTCGTTCTGTTTCTCCTAAACTAATAGCAACTGTTGTTGGGGTATAATAAAAATTAATTCCGTTGGCTAAAGCTAATTCGTTCAATTTTTTAATATCATTCGCACCTAATTCATAAGTTAACGTATCAAAGAAAGAAGTATTTGCTCTTTTAAAACCAAGTTGGTCTAAATGGGTAGCTAAATCGGCAGTTAAATTATTAATTTTTGTAGCGATATTTTTTATCCCTGTTGCACCATGATAAACAGCGTACATTCCAGCCATTACTGCTAATAATACCTGAGCGGTACAAATATTGGAGGTGGCTTTATCTCTTTTGATGTGTTGTTCTCTAGTTTGTAAAGCCATTCTTAATGCTCTATTTTCTTCAGCATCTATAGAAACACCAATAATTCTTCCGGGCATTGCTCTTTTATAATCATTTTTTGTAGCAAAATAAGCAGCGTGAGGTCCACCATATCCCATAGGAACGCCAAATCGTTGTGATGAACCAACAACCACATCTGCACCCCATTCAGCAGGAGGAGTTAATAAAGCTAAACTCATTAAATCTGCAGCAACAACAACCATACTTTCGTTGGCATGTGCTTTCTCAACAAACTTTTTGTAGTTATAAATTTCTCCATTAATTGCAGGATACTGAATAATAGCTCCATAAAAAGAAGTATCAAAATTAAATGTTTGGTGGTCGCCAATAATTAATTCAATTCCTAAAGGAGTAGAACGAGTCTTTAAAACGTCAATGGTTTGAGGAAAACATTGGTTAGAAACAAAAAACTTATTGGCTCCATTTTTTTGAGAAGTTTTACTTCTGCTATTAAAACCCATAATCATTGCCTCTGCAGCAGCAGTACCTTCGTCTAATAAAGAAGAATTGGCTAATTCCATTCCAGTTAAATCCAAAATTACGGTTTGAAAATTCAACAAAGCTTCTAATCTTCCTTGAGAAATTTCGGCTTGGTAAGGGGTGTAAGCAGTGTACCATCCTGGGTTTTCAAAAATATTTCTTTTAATAACAGAAGGGGTTATGGTGTTGTTATATCCTAAACCAATGTACGATTTAAAGATTTTATTTTTACTTCCTAGTTCGTTGATATGATTTAAGTATTCATATTCACTCATTGCAGGAGCTAAATCCAATTCATTTTTTAAGCGGATTTTGTTAGGAATAGTTTGTTCAATTAATTCGTCTAATGAAGAAACGCCACAAACAGTAAGCATTTCTTTCAAATCACTTTCTCTCGGACCAATATGTCGAGTATAAAATTTTTCTGTTGCCATTATCTATATGATTTATTTTTGTAAATTTAAGGAGAACAAAGGTAGCAAAAGTCAGCAATTAACAATGTTGATTTACAAACAGTTTATGAACTTTTTAAACGAAATTTAACAGAAATTAATTTTTATTTAAAACAGAATTTTGCAAATCATTATATCGAACTTTCATTTCAGCAATTTCCTGAATGAGGTTTCTGTTTTGTTCAGCACCATTTCCAACAATAATAATATCGGCTCCAGCATTGTATATTTCTTTGGCAGCCTGAGGAGTTCTTATACCTCCGCCAATTATTAAAGGACCCGAAATATTATTTTTTGTTGCAGCAATCATCGCAGTAGAAATGCACTTTTTTGCACCACTTCCCCCATCAATGTAGGTTAGTTTTAAACCTAAATACTCCCCAGCTAAAGCAGTTGTTGCAGCAATTTCCGATTTTTCGTAAGGAATTGGGTTGGTGTCGCTCACATAAATTGCAGTAGTTGTGGTTCCACAATCAACCAATAAATAACCTGTTGAAATAACTTCCAGTTTTGTTTTTTTAATTAAAGGAGCAGCAATAACCTGACTTCCAATTAAATATTCAGGATTTCTACCTGAAATTAAGGAAAGAAATAAAATGGCATCAGCTTCTTTAGCAATTTGATCGGGACTACCTGGGAAAATAATAACAGGTTTTGAAGAATTTTCTTTGATAAATTTTACAGTTTTTTTTAAATCACCTTTAGTAATAATACTACCGCCAACAAAAAAATAATCTACTTCAGATGTATTACAAACTTCAATGGTTTTTAATAACCCCGAATTATTTTGTTTGTCTGGGTCAATCAATACGCCAAACATTTTCTTTCCGATTTGAGAATTGTTTAAAATGGATTGGTAAATATTGTTCATTTCGTTTAAAATAACTTACCTAACTTTTCATTGAGAGGAATGGCTAAATCAATAAATTCAAAATTTAAAGAATGTGATATTTTTAAATGATTTATCATTTTATTTAATGATTTTCTATCTTTAGTTATATAGGCATCAATTTTTCGATTTTTAATTTGTGCGAAAAGTTTAATGTCATTAATCACTATTTGTCTTTGCTCAATTTTTCTTAATTCTTTATTATGAATTAATTCCGATGTAAATTCACCAGATATTTTAGCATCCAAATAATCAAATTCTAAAAGGCGAAAAACATTTAATGAAAGCAAGTTGTCAGGATTATCTCCTGCTGCGTATTCTCCTACGACAATAGTTGAAAGATAAATTTCAATACCATTTTCTAAAAAATATTCAAAGTATTCAACTGTGTTTTGATGGTATTCTTCATCTAGTTTTAATAACCTGATGCAAAAAGAGGTGTCAACTAAAACACTTTTGAGTTCTTTCATATTCCTTCTGCCCTTAAGTCATTAATCCAATTATCAACATTCGTAATCTTACTTAAATTTACTGAAGCTTTTTCAATAACTTTATTTAATAATGATTTATTAAATGTAGGATTGTATTGAATATATTCTAATAATTCTAAATCTGACAAGTTATCATCTTCAAAACTTTTTTTCCCTTTTACTTTTAAGCCGTAAACTTTATATGTTCTTTTCTCTCCTTCCATTATTTGCTCTTTTGTAGCAGAGATTATTAGGTTTCCATACCTTTTACTGCTAATATGCAGGTTTGGAGTTTTTCCTCCTTCCTGATATATTTCTCCATATAAATAGAATTCACCTTCATAAAAAGGAGCAGCTATTATTTCAAAACTAGTGGAGGAATTAATCATCAAATTCGTTTCTTTTGAAAGAGAACTATTGAATTCAATTGTTAAACCTTCTTTTTTAGCAACTTTTTGAAATTTAGAAATGATATATTGTCGTTTATAATCTAAAAAATCAACATTGTTTCTTGTTTTTATTTCTTTAGTTAATGCGTTGAATAATAAAACAACAGAAATTGGCAGGAAAAATTTGTGTTTAGCAGAACCTTCTTCTATCTCGTATGAAATATGCGGTCTTCCTTTCTTATCATTTCTTTCTGGGTACAAAAAAGTTTCTATATCTGAAATTAAATCTTTAACTTCTGATATGTCAACATCTTTAGGTAATAAAGTATGATCCTTATTATTAACCTTTATTTCTATGTAACCTTGTTCTTCCATAACAGTTATATGTACAAAGTTAAAAAATATAAATTAATTGTAAAGCAAAAAATAAATTACAATGTATAAACCAATATATACTCATCAATTTTCTCCCAACTCATATTTAATTCTAACTTAAAATTAGACATTTTAATTTTCCCTTTAAAGGAATTTGAATTTTTAGAGAAGTTCTCAATAAAAAGATGTTCGATAAAAAGGACTTCTTTTTGCCCATAATATTTATAGAGTGCTTCTTTGGCTGCCCAATAAATTGTTAAATCGCTTAAAGAAGTAACGGTTTTGAGGTCTGATGGATTTAAAAATTTATGTTTAATGCGTTCCACTTTGTTAGAAATTTTTTCGATATCAATACCGCACGACTTTTCTTTATTAAGGGAAATAGCGACAAATTCATTCGAATGAGAAATAGAAATAAACCAATTATTATCTAAATGAGGTTTTCCAAAATCATCATAAATGATGGTTACATTTTCAAAAAATTCGATTAATAATAGTCTAGTAGCCAACCATTGTTTTAGTCGTTGTTGGTTTTTTGTTTCCAAAAGATTAGTTGTGTCAAATCCCTTGTTTTCAAGCGATTCGATTAATTCTTCGGTAGTTTCTGTAATCTTCCAAACACCAATTTTAGTAGGAATGGAGGTATTTTTTATTTCATAAATTGGCATTTTAAAAAATGGTATTAGGTTATTTCTTAAATTTGCAATCCTTAAAATTATAAAAAACTATAACTAATGAGTACACAAGTAGAAAAATTACCTTACAAAGTTAAAGATATATCCTTAGCAGAATGGGGAAGAAAAGAAATGACCTTAGCTGAATCAGAAATGCCTGGATTAATGGCATTAAGAGAAGAATATGGAAAAAGCAAACCTTTAGCAGGAGCTAGAATTGCTGGATGTTTGCACATGACCATTCAAACGGCTGTATTAATAGAAACATTAACTGCTTTAGGAGCTGAAGTGAGTTGGTCGTCATGTAATATTTTTTCAACACAAGATCAGGCTGCTGCTGCAATTGCTGCAACTGGAGTTCCTGTTTTTGCTTGGAAAGGATTAAACGAACAAGAATTTGATTGGTGTATTGAGCAAACTTTATTTGCTTTTAAAGGAGGAAAACCTTTAAACATGATTTTAGATGATGGTGGGGACTTAACCAACATGGTTTTTGATCGATATCCAGAATTATGCAAAGACATTAAAGGATTATCTGAAGAGACTACTACCGGGGTTCATCGTTTATACGAAAGAGTAAAAAATGGAACATTAGTAATGCCAGCAATCAACGTAAATGATTCGGTTACCAAATCGAAATTTGATAATAAATATGGATGTAAAGAATCGTTGGTAGATGCCATTAGAAGAGCTACAGATATTATGATGGCTGGTAAAGTTGCCATCGTTTGTGGATATGGTGATGTTGGTAAAGGTTCGGCAGCTTCTTTAAAAGGTGCTGGAGCTAGAGTAGTTGTTACCGAAATTGACCCAATTTGTGCATTGCAAGCTGCAATGGATGGATTTAAAGTTTCAACATTAGAAAATGCTATTGCAGAAGCTGATATTATCGTAACTACTACAGGAAACAAAGACATAGTAGTTGGTCGTCATTTTGAAGCAATGAAAGATAAAACTATCATTTGTAACATTGGTCACTTTGATACTGAAATTGATGTAGCGTGGTTAAATAAAAACTATGGACATACCAAAAACACCATAAAACCACAAGTTGATTTGTACAACATTAATGGTAAAGACATTATTTTATTGGCTGAAGGCAGATTAGTTAATTTAGGTTGTGCAACAGGACATCCCTCTTTTGTAATGAGCAACTCATTTACCAACCAAACATTAGCTCAAATTGAATTATGGACAAATTCTAAAACATATAAAAATGATGTTTATATGTTGCCAAAAATTTTAGATGAGAAAGTAGCAAAATTGCACTTGGCTAAAATTGGGGTAGAATTAACTACTTTATCTCCAGAACAAGCAAAATACATTGGTGTTTCAGTTACTGGACCTTTTAAACCTGAACACTATAGGTATTAATTTTTTGATATTTAGACAATTTAAAGCCTCAACGAAAATTGAGGCTTTTTTAATTATAAATCCTCAATTCATTACCATCAAAACTGGTTTGGTATTGTTTTAATGGTAAGTTGGCCGGTCCTTGTGTTACAGAGCCATCCGTTAAAATAAATTTTGAACCACAACAATCGTCAAAACCAGTAATATTATTTACTTCTACAGAAACCAATGCACAACTATTGCTCGAATCGAAAGTGCAATGCCTATCGTAAGCTTGAAAAACATCATTAGAAGCTCGGTATACGATAATTCCTCTAGAACCTCCGTTTAAATAAGTCCAACCACCAGGAACAGTTAACATATTATAGGCAGGGTCGTTAATGTGTATGATTATATTTACAGTAACTAAAGGAATATTGGAATCATTATTCTTAGAGCAACTAAAACACACAAAAGAAATGAAAAGAATATAATGCCAATTTTTTATCATTCTATACAATTTAGGTATAAAATTAGTAAATTCGGGCTTATAAAATCAAAAAATATAAATGAGAACATTTAAACATATACTTACGGTGGTATTAATTATTTTATCAGTTTCTGTTTTTTCTCAGGAAACAAAAATGATAAAAAATAGAAAAAAAATATTAGAAAAACAAGAACAAGAAAAGGAAAAAGCTCAAGAAAAAGCAATTGAAGGAGGTAAAAAGAGGCACTTGAACATCCAAACCAAAGAGACAAAAAAGAGAATGAAAAAGCATGCTAAAAAAACGGAAGCAGATAATAATAGAAGACAAGGGAAAAAAAGATCTTTTTTTGCTAGGATATTTGGTGCAAAATGACAAAAATAACTGCTATAATAGTTGATGATGAGTATCTTGCTAGAGAAAACTTAAGGATGCTCCTAGCTGATTATTGCCCTGAAGTAGAAGTACTGGGAACAGGAGAAAATGTAGAAGAAGCTCGTCAGTTGATTGCGGATAAAAAACCAGATGCAGTTTTTTTAGATATTCGAATGCCAAGCGGAGAGGAAGGTCTAGAATTATTGGATGATGTTCCAATCAATAACTTTCAAATCGTATTTGTAACTGCTTTTAAAGAGCATGCGATTAAAGCATTTAACATCAATTCCATTCATTATATTTTAAAGCCAATAGATATTGATGACTTAAAAGAAGCGGTTGCTAAATTACTGAGTTATAAAAAACTATTTTCTCAAGATTCTTCCAACTTAGAAACCTACTTGGAGTCTATCAAAAATTTTTCTACCACCATTCATTACCAAAATGAGTCGAATAAAATTACTATTTCGTACTTAAAAGGAATAAAAATAATTGAAGATAATTCGATTTTATATATGGAGGGAGATGGCAATTGTACCAACATTCATTTTGTTGATGGAACCACTTTTTTTGATACTCGAACATTAAAAATATATGATGAAATTTTAAATAAAAAAAAGTTTTTTAGGATTCATAAAAAGTACATCATTAATCTAAATCACTTGACCGACTACCTTCATGATGATGGGTTTTTTGCGAAAATGAAAACAGGAATAAAATTGCCAGTTTCTCGAGCTCGAGTATCAGACTTTATTAAAATCATTAAAGCTTTATAACTGTTTAATTGCCTAAAAGTGCCATTAGATTTCTAAACCATACTGTTTGCTAGTTGGAGTAAAATCATGTGAAAATTATTTTATAAATTTATTATGCATTAACACTCCATCTTATGGCTACAAAAACAATTATTATTGATGACGAAGATAACGCTCGTGAAAATCTTAAACTAATTATTGAAGATTATTGTCCAGAATTAGAAATTGTTGCCGAAGCAGGTTCGGCTAAAGAAGCAAGGAAATTAATAGAAGTTCATGAACCACAATTGTTGTTGTTAGACATTAACATGCCTAACGAAGATGGATTTGAGTTATTGAACTCTATTTCCAACAAAAATTTCTCAGTTATATTTATTACAGCTCACAATCAGTTTGCTTTAAAAGCTTTAAAAGCTGGAGCGATAGATTACTTAGAAAAGCCAATAGATATTGAGGAGTTGCAACTAGCAGTAAGTAAAATAACTAATTCAGACATTAGTGCTGGAAATGTTGATTATAAAATGATTAAAAGTTTATTAAATGAATATAAATTCAATAATAAATCAGACATCATTGCTGTGCCAACCCTTAGTGGATATGAAATTATTAAAATTGAAGATATTGTATATTTTGAAGCAGACGAAAGTTATACAAGGATGTTTTTATCGAATGGACACAAACTAATAAGTAGTATGACCATTGCTCGGTACGAAAAAGTACTAGACAATACTATTTTTTATAGAATTCATAAATCATATATCATTAACACCAGACATCATTTAAAAGAATTTAACAGGCACGATGGCAATGTTGCCATTATGGATTCAGGAGTATCCATACCAGTTTCTAGAAGAAAATTAACAGGATTTATTAATGCAATTAAAACATTTTAAGAATACCTGAATGATTCGATTCTTTTCTTTTTTAATGATGCTTTTTATTGCTGTAAAAGCATATACTCAACAATATAATTTTATCAAATATAACATTGAGGATGGCTTGGCTCAATCTCAAATACAAGCCATTTGTCAAGATAAAGATGGTTATGTATGGATTGGAACTTTAGGCGGATTATCGAAATTTGATGGTATTAATTTTGAAAATTTTTCTACCGATGATGGTTTATTAAACAATCAAATTGATGCTGTATATAATGATAGTAAAGGGAGAATTTGGTTGGGAACACAAGGTGGAGTTACCGTTTATAATGGCTATTCTTTTAATAACTTTAAATTTAAAAAAGAATTAAGCGAAAAATTTGTTTTATCAATAACAGAAGATTTAGCTGGTAATATTTGGTTTGCCACAGATGGAGGTGGATTGGTACATTTAAAAGATACAACTTTTAACTACATCACTTTACCCAATGGTTCGGACAATAATTATGTAAGACACATCTATGTAGATTTAAAAGGTAATAAATGGTTAGCAACTAGAAATGGAGTCTCAATAATTGATTCAAATCTTAATATAATAGACACCATCAAAAATATAAATGTTACACAAGTTTTTATTGATAAGGATGAGAGTGTGTGGTGCTCAACATTTGGTGACGGTGTTCTTCATCTTTTCAAAAATCGTTCAGTTAAATATTCAACCGAAAATGGATTGATTAGTAATCATATTAGAGCATTTACCAAAAGATTGGATGGCTCAATTTGGTTTGTTTCCAAAATCGGAATTTCTAAATTTTACAAAAATTCCTTTAAAGAATTTACCACTAAAGATGGGTTGAGTGATAACAATATAAATTGTATCATCGAGAGTCATTATGGCAACCTTTTTTTAGGAGCAGATGGAGGAGGTTTAATAAAATTTACCAACGAAAATTTTGTTAGTTATACCCAAGCAGATGGTTTGAGTAGTAATATTATTATGTCTATTAATGAGGATAAAGAAGGGAAAATATGGCTATCAACCTATGGGGATGGAATTAGTGTTGTCATTAAAGATAGTTTTCAGCATTATACAACCAAAGAAGGTTTGGGGAATAATACCGTATGGTGTAGTTTAATTGGTAAAGACAATCGAATTTGGTTCGGTACTTCCAATGGATTTTCTGTTTTTGATGGGCATCAATTTAAAACTTACACCACCGAACAAGGATTAAATGCTAAAAAAGTATATGCACTTAGAGAAGATAATCATGGTAATATTTGGATAGGAACGAAGGAGGGCTTATCCGTT